>CAZVNC010000175.1:0-5832 GCA_964628305.1 uncultured Ideonella sp. | reverse complement strand
GCCGGCCGCATCGTCACCTGCAACCGGCGCTTCGCCGCCCTCTGGGGCCTGGACGCCGAATTGCTCGCGCGCTGCGACGACACCGGAGTGCGCGAATGGATGCAGCGCAACGTCGCCGACCCGATCGCCTACGCCGAGCGCCTGGCGGCGATCGAGGAGGCACCGACGCTGCAGACGAGCGACGTCTTCAAGCTGCGCTCGGGGCGCATCGTTGAGCGCGTCACCTTGCCGCAAATCTCCCGCGGGCAGCCGATCGGGCGCGTCTACTCGTTTCGCGACATCACGGCCCAGCTCGAGGCGAACCAGCGCATCGAGCAGCTTTCGCACACCGATCCGCTGACCGGGCTGCCGAACCGGCGCCTGCTCGCCGACCGCATCGAGCACGCGCTCGCGATGGCGCAACGCGACGGCACGCCGTTTGCCGTGCTGTTCCTCGATCTGGACCGCTTCAAGCACATCAACGACTCGCTCGGCCACCAGTTCGGCGACCGCGTGCTGACCGAAGTGAGCGGGCGCATCAAGTCCTGCCTGCGCCAGGTCGACACGGTCGCCCGCCTCGGCGGCGACGAGTTCGTGATGGTCATGCACCAGGCCGACGCCGCCGGCGCGGAGGCGACCGCGCAGCGCGTGATCGAGGCCATGTCGCGCCCCTTCGAGCAAGGCGGCCTGAGCTTCACGGTGACGTGCAGCATCGGCATCGCGCTCTATCCGAACGACGGCGAGACGCTGGACGAGTTGCTGCGCCACGCCGACAAGGCGATGTACAGCGTGAAGGAAGGCGGCCGCGCCGGCTACCGCTTCCACCATCCGCGCAAGGATGTCGACCTGAAGAGCCGCATGCGCATCGACCACGCGATGCGCCAAGGGCTCGCACGCGGGGACTTCCGGCTCGACTACCAGCCGCAGGTCGAATGCGCGAGCGGTCGCGTGGTCGGCGCCGAGGCGCTGCTGCGCTGGCACGACGCCGAACTCGGCGCGATGCTGCCGGCGGACTTCATCGGCGTCGCCGAGGAGAGCGGCTTCATCGTCGCGATCGGCGAATGGGTGCTGGGCGAGGCGGTGCGCCAGGCCGCGCAGTGGCGTGCGCGCGGGCTCGGCATCGTCGTCGCCGTCAACGTCTCGGCGCTGCAGTTCCAGAAGCCCGACTTCGTCAACGGCGTCGCGCGCAGCCTGCGCGATGCGGGCCTGCCGGCGCACGGCCTCGAACTCGAACTCACCGAGTCGATCCTGATCCAGGATGCGCAGGAGGCGCTCGCCCGCCTGCAGGCGCTGGCGCAACTCGGCGTGCGGTTGTCGATCGACGACTTCGGCACCGGCTATTCGAGCCTCGGCTACCTGAAACGCTTCCCGATCGGGCAGCTCAAGATCGACCGCAGCTTCATCGACGGACTGCCCGGCGACGAGAGCGATGTCGCGATCGTGCAGGCGATCATCAGCATGGGCCGGGCGCTGCGGTTGCGGATCATCGCCGAAGGCGTCGAGACCGAAGCCCAGCGCCGCTTCCTGCAGTCCGCCGGCTGCGATCTGTACCAGGGTTTCGTCTTCGCGCCGGCGCTCGACGCCGAGCGCCTGTTTGCGCTCGCGAACGCGATGCCGCAGCCGGCGTCGCGCAACATCCGCCTCGTCGGCTGATTCCGGCGCGAACGTTGCGCAGGGTCAGGGCCAATGGCCTTGATCCGCGCACCGTCTTGCCATGAGGGCCCGTTCGTCCGTAGGATTCGGCATGAGCGGCAGCGTCGCAAACCTTGCGATGCGGCGTCCACCTGCGAATCGACGCGCTGAACGGATGAATCCATTGCACGCCCTACTCGAGCGCAAGCTCGAGACACTGAGCACCGGACTGGCAGTCGTCCTGCCCGGCGGGCAGCGCTTCGGTCCGGCCGATGCCAGGGTGCGGATCACGCTGCGCGAGCTGGCGCCGCTCGCCCACATCGCGACCGGCGAGGTCGGCCGCGTGGCGCAGGACTTCGTCGAGGGGCATCTCGATTTCGACGGCAGCGTGCGCGACCTGATGGAGGTCGCGGCGCAGATGATCGAGGCCGATCCGACCACCGAGCACGCCGGCCGCGGGCCGCTCGGCTGGTGGCGCGGCATTGCACGCTTGAGCCGTTCGCGGGCCCACCACAAGCCCGAAGCCGATGCGCGCCAGATCCAGTTCCACTACGACATCTCGGACGATTTCTACGCCCTCTGGCTCGATCCGATGCGCGTCTATTCGTGCGCCTATTTCGAGCGCCCGGACATGACCCTGGCCCAGGCGCAGCAAGCCAAGCTCGACCACATCTGCCGCAAGCTGATGCTGCGCGAGGGCGAGCGCTTCCTCGACATCGGCGCCGGCTGGGGCGGCCTGCTGCTGTGGGCGGCCGAGAACTACGGTGTGCGCGCGAGCGGCATCACGCTGTCGAAGAACCAGCACGCCCACGTGAACCGGCTGATCGACGAGCGCGGGCTGCGCGGCCGGGTCACGATGGAGCTGTGCGACTACCGTGACCTGGGCGAGACCGAGCCGTGGGAGAAGATTGCCTCGGTCGGCATGTTCGAGCATGTCGGCCGCGCGATGCTGCCGGCGTACTTCGCCAAGGTGCGGCGCCTGCTCGCGCCCGGCGGGCTGATGATGAACCACGGCATCACCGCCGGCGGCACGAAGAACGAGTTCCTCGGCGCCGGGATGGGCGATTTCATCGAGCGCTACATCTTCCCGGGTGGCGAGCTCGAACATGCGTCGCATGTGCTCGAAGTGCTGAGCGAGGCCGGGCTCGAAGCGGTCGATCTCGAGAACCTGCGCCCGCACTATGCGCGCACGCTCTGGCACTGGAGCGACGCCCTCGAGGCGCAACTGCCGCAGGCGCGCGACCTGACGCGCGACAACGTCGTGCGCGCCTACCGGCTTTACCTCGCCGGCTGCGCGATGTGCTTCGAGCACGGCTGGATTTCGCTGTCGCAGATCCTCACTGCCAAGCCGACCGGGCGCGTCGGCGAGGGGCCGATGCGCGGCGCACAATCGGTCTATCCCTTCAATCGCTCGTACGTCTACGTCGGGCCCTGATCCATGCTCTACAAGTTCAAATCCAAGGCGGCCGGCGACGTCGTCATGCTCGAGGAGACCGCGCACCAGGTTCTGCGCATCCTCGGCCGCGAGCCGCAGGCCAAGGGCATCCTCGAAGTCGCGGCGATGCCCGCCGCGACAGCAGCGATCGAGGCCGCCGTCGAGGAAGAAGAGCAGGCCCGCCGCGAGGCGCAGGCCGAAGCCGCAGCGAACGGCCGCAAGCTGCCAGCGCGCAGCGCCGTCACGCTGCGCCAGCGGACCTGGCCGCTGCTGGAGATGATCCGCCGCTCGCAGCAGGCGGGCGCCGACATCGTCTGGGGCGTCTGAACCTCGCCGCGCCGATGCCCGATAGCGCAACGCGCGTCATCGCGATCCGCCACGGCGAGACGGCGTGGAACGCGCAGTTGCGGCTGCAGGGCCAGATCGACATCGAGTTGAACGACACCGGCCGCCGCCAGGCGCTGCGGCTCGCCCACGCACTGGCGGACACCGGGATCGCAGCGCTCTATGCGAGCGATCTGCTGCGCGCGACGCAGACCGCGCAGCCGATCGCGGCCCGCTGCGGTGTCGCACTCGACACCGATGCCGGCCTGCGCGAGCGCAACTTCGGCATCTTCGAGGGCCAACGCTGGGTCGATCTCGAGGGCCGGTGGCCGGAGCAGGCGCGGCGCTGGCGCGAACGCAACGGAGAGTTCGCTCCCGACGGCGGCGAGACGCTGACCGACTTCTATGCGCGCTGCGTCGACAGCGCGACGCGACTGGCCGCGCGCCATCCGGGCCAGACGATCGCGCTCGTCGCGCACGGCGGCGTGCTCGACTGCCTGTACCGCGCCGCGGCGCGCATCCCGCTGCAGGCGCAAAGGACCTGGAAGCTTGGCAACGCAAGCATCAACCGGCTGCTCTTCAACGGCGAGACGTTCACGCTCGTCGGCTGGGGCGACACCCGGCATCTGGACGCGGCGCCGGGCGACAACGACGAGGCCAGCGCGGCAACCGAGAGCGCCGCATGAGGCCGGCTCCGGCCCGCCCCGGCGATGGGGTCGCCGCGATCGCAACGCCCGCGCTCGTCATCGACCTGGACGCCCTCGAGCGCAACATTGCGCGCATGGCCGCCTTCGCGCGCGAGCGCGGGCTGCGCCTGCGGCCGCACGCGAAGACGCACAAGAGCGCGCAGATCGCGCGCATGCAGATCGTCGCCGGCGCGGCAGGTGTCTGCGTGCAGAAGGTTTCCGAGGCCGAAGCGCTCGCCGCGCAGGGCATTGCCGACCTCTACATCAGCAACGAGGTGATCGCCGAAAGCGCCGTCGCGCGCGCTGCCGCGCTGGCCGGCCGCGTGCGGCTGGCGATCGCGGCCGACTCGGCGCTCGGCGTCGATCGGCTCGCACGCGCTGTGCAGGCCACGGGCAGCACGATCGACGTCTTCGTCGAGGTCGATGTCGGCCAGGGCCGCTGCGGCGTCCCGCCGACCAGCGCGGGCGGCCTCGCCCGCCGCGTCGTCTCGCACGCCGGATTGCGGTTTGCCGGCTTGCAGGCCTACCACGGCGGCGCGCAGCATATCCGGGCGAGCGCCGAGCGTGAGGCGGCAATCCGTCGCGCCGTCGCGGCCGCAAGCGCTGCGCGCGCCGCCGTCACCTCGACCGGCATCGCCTGTCCGCTCGTCACCGGTGCCGGCAGCGGGAGCTTCTCGTTCGAGGCGGCGAGCGGCGTCTACGGCGAGCTGCAACCGGGTTCGTACGTCTTCCTCGACCACGACTACGCCGCCAACGAGGCCGCGGCGAACGCGCCGGAGTTCGAGCACGCGCTCTTCGTGCTCTGCCGCGTGATGAGCCGCGGCGCGGCGCATGCGGTCGTCGACGCCGGTCACAAATCACATGCGATCGATTCGGGCCTGCCCGGCGTCTGGCGGCGCGAACTGGATTTCGCGAACGGCGGCGATGAACACGGCATCCTGCTGCCGCGCCCAGGCAGCGCGGATGCCTTGCCGGCGCTGGACGAAATCGTCTGGCTCGTGCCGGGCCACTGCGACCCGACGGTCAACCTGCACGACCACTACGTCTGCCTGCGCGGTGGCCTTCAGCAGGGCATCGTCGAGGCTGTCTGGCCGGTCGATGCGCGCGGCTGTGTCGTTTGACCCGCGGCGACTACAGCGCGGACGCAGTACACCCGGAGTCGGCCGGCTTGCACACCCGCAGGCGCCCGGCCGGGTTGGAGATGATGCGCCGCGTCTCGTCGCCGTTCGTGAAGTCGAGCGACGCCGACGACTGGAACGCGCCCGACAGCAGCCGCGGGTAGCCGGAGCCGTTGAACATCAGGTAGAACTTGCCGTCGGCGTGCTTGAAACCTTCGGGCGCACTGCCGGCCACCGCGGTCACGGCCTCGGGGACGCTGCTCGCGCGAAAGGGCAGGCGCCCCGTGAGGCACTCGTAGGCCATCACGGCGAGCGACCACTGGTCGGAGCGCGCGTCGGCGCTCTTGGCGTCGTACATCTGCTCGGGCGCCATGTACGCCGGCGTGCCGAGAAACGCGTCGCTCTCGGTGAGCTCGCGGCTCGTGTCGCGGAGCTTCGCGATGCCGAAATCCAGGAGCTTCGGGTGCACCACGCCCGGCAGCGCCTCGGTGAGAAACACGTTGGCGGGCTTCAAGTCGCGGTGCACGATACCCTCGTCGTGCACGGCCGAGACGGCCGAGAACACCGGGATGAGCACGTCCACCGTGTCGCGCGCCGAGAGCCTGCCCTCGCGCGTGAGGCGCGATTTCAAGCTCTCTCCGTCGAGGAGCTCCATCTC
>CAZVNC010000174.1:0-5835 GCA_964628305.1 uncultured Ideonella sp. | reverse complement strand
AGCAGCGCTGCGGGGGCGTCCGGCGCGCAGTCGACGGACGCGAACGCCCCGTCGTATCCGGCACACCACTGCGCAAGCGTCGGCAGTCCGGCGGCCTCCCCCTCGCACAGCACCACATGCGCGAGCGCCGGGCAGCGCTCACGCGGCACGTGCAGGGCGAGGTCGGCCACGGTGAAGACGACCTTCGCGCCGGAGTCGTTGACCAGGTACTCGACTTCGGCACTGCGGAAGATCGCGTTGATGGTGACGCTGATCGCGCCGAGCTTTTGCGCCGCGTAGTAGGCGACGGCAAACTCGGGCACGTTCGGCAGGAACAGCGCCACGCGATCGCCGGCAGCGATGCCGAGGGCGCGCAGCGCCTGCGCCAGCCGCGACGCCGATGCATCGAGATCGGCGTAGGTGATCGTGCGCCCCTCGAACAGGATCGCCGGCCGCGCCGGCGACTGCGCCGCGTGCTTCTCGAGACTGGATGCGAGATTCATGGGTTCCCCGACGTTGCCGAGCGCTGGTTATAGCAAGGAGCATGAGCCCGGGCAAACACGCAGCACACCGACGGCCCCGGCGTCGGGTGGCAGTGAAGTTTCCGGCTCAGGCGCTCCTGCGCAATACGAAGCGTGCGACGTTGCGCCCATCGCACCTGAGGTCACTCCAACGGCTTGCGCACCATCTCCAGCACCTTGCCGGCGTCCAGCGTCTGCGCCTGCTGCTGAATCTGCGGCAGCGCCTGTTGCTGCAACTGCCTGGCGCTGACGAGCAGGTCCTGATACGTCTGCCGCAGCAGTGCGGTGCTCATCTGCCGGCCCTCGCCGTAGTAGCGAACGGCCAATTGGCCGAGCGCATAGGTCGTGGCGAAGCTCATCGCCATGCCCGTGCCGACGCTGCCGACACCGCGGCCCAAGCCGCCCAGCACCGAACCGAGCAGGCCACCCACCAGCTTGCGGCCGAACTGCTCCAGATACTGCCCGGTCAGGCCCACGCCCGCGGTGGCGATGAACTCCTTGATCATCCCCGCATCGACATTCCCGATGCCGTGGGCCTGCGCAATGCCGTGCACCAGCTTGACCTGCAACGGGATGATGGCCATGCTCGCCCAGCTCTGCGGCAGCAACTCCAGCGCACCGCACAACACGGCACGGTTGAAGATCATCTTGTCGAGCGCGATCCGGTCGACGCCGGCAGCAGCCGATGCGGCGGCACCCTCGCCGGTGGGCGCGTCGGTCTCCCGCGCCAGAGCATCGGCCTGAGTCTCGAACGCCGTATCCAGGCCGCCTCCGAGTTCTGCCTTCAGGCTGGCCAGGAACCGTTGCTCCGCCACCGTCTGCACGCCGTCGGCATCGCACACGCAAACGGCCAACTCGTAGGCGAGTTGGCGATGCTCCTTCGCCTTCAGCGCGGACACGGCCTGGTGCAGGCCCAGTCGCCCCAACAGCACGTCCGGCATCAGCGCCGAAACCTTCAGCTCGGAAGCCTGGCCGCCCAGCGTCGCGGCGATGCGCTTGACTTCCTCACGCTCCACGTCGGACTTGTCGCCATCGGCAAACGCGGCGAGCAAGGCGACGGCAAGCAGGGCGCGCTGTTCTTCGGCGGTCACGGTGTCACTCCTTCACGACATGGGCAGCAATCCGCTGATTGTCGCCAATGACTGCAAGGGAGCAATGCCGCCCGCGAAGTCCGCGCTTGCCGGAGCCGGTAGCGGATCGCTCATCGCGATCGCGGCTCGGTGCGCTTCACACACCGCGCAATGCGAAGGGCTTGGCGACACCGCCAAGCCCTTGATCCTTCTGTCGTGTCTGGTAGGCGCGATTGGACTCGAACCAACGACCCCCACCATGTCAAGGTGGTGCTCTAACCAGCTGAGCTACGCGCCTGGGTCAAGCGAAAAGTATAGCAGCCGGTGCGGGCGCGCCCGCTCATCGGGGACCATTGCAAGGCCTACTTGCGCCGGGCGCTGCGCACGCCGGCGAGTTGCGCAACGCGCGCAAGCGCCGCAGCGAGGCCGGTGGTGTCGGTCACGTCGACGGTGAAGGTCATCGATGCCGTGCCGCGTTGACCGCCCGCCGGCGCGTGGGTTCGCACGCCGCTGACGTTCATCTTCTCCTTCGCGAACAGCTCCGAGATGTCGCGCACCAGCCCTTGGCGGTCGCTCGCCTCGACGACCACATCCACCGGGTAGACCGCAGCCTCGGCGCCGCCCTTGGCGCTGCGCTTCGCGCCCCACGCAACGGCGATCACACGCTGCGGCGAACGCGACTGCAGCTCGCGCAGGTTGCTGCAGTCGCGGCGGTGGATCGCGACCCCCTTGCCGCGCGTCACATAGCCGCCGATCGCATCGGGCGGCGCCGGCCGGCAGCAGCGCGCGAGATTCGTCAGCAGCGAGTCGACGCCGACAACGAGCACGCCCCCGCCGCCCTCCTGCGCCCGCGGGCGGCGCCTGGCGATCACCTCGTCGGCGGTCGGCACCGCATCGGTCGGACGCAGCAGCGCCTCGATGCCGCGCAGCGAGAACTCGTCCTTGCCGACGACCTCGAACAGCGCATCGGCGCTCTTGAACCCGAGTTGCGCCGCGAGGTCGACGAGCTTAAGCGCCGTCTTGCCCTCGCGCTGCAGCAGCTTCTCGACCGCCTCCCGGCCGCGCGCGATCGTCGCCTGCTGGGCGAGCTCGTTGAACCAGGCCCGCACCTTGGCGCGTGCACGCGGGCTTTGCAGATAGCCGTGCTCCGGGTTGAGCCAGTCGAGCGACGGGCCGCCCTCCTTCGCGGCGATGATCTCGACCGTCTGGCCGTTCGCGAGCGGCTTGTTCAGCGGCAGCATCGCGCCGTCAACGCGCGCCCCGCGGCAGCGGTGGCCGAGGTCGGTGTGAACGCTGTAGGCGAAGTCGACCGGCGTCGCCCCGGCCGGCAGTTCGACGACCGTCGATTGCGGCGTGAAGACGTAGATCCGGTCTTCCAGGCCCGGCGCAGCGGCGCCGCTCGCCGCCTGGCCGCTGAAATCGCGCTCCCAGGCAAGCAATTCGCGCAGCACCGCCTTGCGCGCTTCTGCGACCCGGGCCTCGAACTCGCCCGCCGCGCTGACGCCGGCGTAGCCCTTGGCGCCGGCCTCCTTGTAGGCCCAGTGCGCGGCGACGCCGTGTTCGGCGTGCTCGTGCATTTCGCGGGTGCGGATCTGGACTTCGATCGCGCGACCTTCGCCGTCCTGCACCACCGTGTGCAGCGACTGATAGCCGTTCGCCTTCGGCCGCGCGATGTAGTCGTCGAACTCGCCCGGCAGCGCACGGTAGATCTCGTGCACGCGGCTCAACGCGGCGTAGCAGTCGGGCACGGTGGCGACGATCACGCGCAGCGCGCGCACGTCCTGCACGCGTTCGAAGTCGAGCTGCTTGCCCTGCATCTTCTTCCAGATGCTGTAGAGGTGCTTCGGTCTTCCGCGCACCTCGGCGCGGATGCCGCGCGCGGCGAGCGCCACCGCGAGCCGCCGCCGCGCGGCCTCGACTTCGCGCTCGCGTTCGGCACGCTTGCCATCGAGCAGGCTCGCGACCCGCTTGTAGTCCTGCGGCTGCAGGAAGCGAAACGAGAGATCCTCCATCTCCCACTTGATCTGCCAGATGCCGAGCCGGTTCGCGAGCGGCGCGAAGACCTGCAACGCTTCGCGCGCGATCGGCTGCGGGCATTCGCGCCGGCAGGCGGCAAACCAGCGCAGCGTCTGCAGCCGCGAGGCGAGCCGCAGCAGCACGACGCGCAGGTCGCGCGAGAAGGCGAGCAGCATCTTGCGCACGCGCTCGGTCTGCCCGGCGTCGCGATCGCGCGGCAGCGTCGCCTCGCGCGCCGCGCGCCCGATCGCGAACAGGCGCCGGGTGTTGACGACCAGCCCGGCGTACGACGCACCGAACGCCTTCGCGACGACCTCGTCGGGCCGGGTCAGGAAGTCGGCCGCGTAGACAAGGTAGGCCGCCGCCTGCATCGACGGCGCGGCGCCCATCGCACGCAGGATCGCGGCCACGCCCTGCGCATGCGCGAACGCATCCTCGCCGCTGTCGAGCGCGTGCCCGCGCAGCAGCGGCTCGGCAAAGGCACAGGCGCGGGCGAGTTCGGCGTGCTCGGTTTCGGGACTGGCGCCGGCGTCACCACCGTGCAGGTCGAGCGCCTGCACGACCGCAGTCGACTCCGACTGCGCGGGGCTCGTCGTCTTCATGGCGGCAGCAGGAACTCCCGCACGACGGCGATCTGGTCGGGCGCGATGAGCGTCGGCGCGTGGCCGATGCCGGCGAACTCGCGCAGCTTCGCCTTCGGTCCGCGCTCGGTCATCGCAAGCGCCGTCTCGCGCGAAAGCAGGTCGGAGTCGGCGCCGCGCAGCAGCAGCACCGCGCATTGCACACGGTCGTAGGCGGCCCAGGTCGCTGCCTCGCCGGCCGCGGCGACGGCCGGCGTCACCTCCCGAAACGGCACCGCAATCGCCGGGTCGTAGTGCAGCACGAAGCCGGTGCCGAGGTCGTCCTCGACCGCCCTCAGCATCGGCTGCGTCAGCGCCAGCCACTGCTCGGGGGTATGCGGGCCGAAGCTCTTCGAGATCGAGAGCAGGTAGTCGGCGGCCTCCTGCACGCTCGACCAGCGCACCGGCACGCCGAGGTAGGCGCCGATGCGCACGAGCGCCTCGTACTCGACCTTCGGCCCGACGTCGTTGAGCACCAGGCGTCGGATCGGTGAGCCCGCCATCGACGCCAGCCCGAGGCCGAGCAGCCCGCCCATCGAGGTGCCGACCCAGTGCAATTCGCCTGCATCCAGGCGCGCGAGCAGCGTCACCATGTCGGCGACGTAGGCCGCATTCTGGTAGCCCATCGGGTCGGCGAGCCAGTCGGATCGGCCGCGGCCGACGACATCCGGGCAGACGACGCGAAAGTCGCCGCACAGCGCCCGCGCCAGGGTGTCGAAGTCGCGCCCCTGGCGCGCCAGGCCGTGCGCGCAGACGAGCACGCGCGGATTCGCCGCGTCGCCCCACTCCCAATAAGCCATGCGGTGCAGGCCGCGGGAGTCCATGCATTGGACGTGGTTCAGGCGGGGTTCGGTCATGGCTGTGCCCTCGGTCGCATCACAATCGTTTCCGGATAATGGATGCTATCTCCACGGCTCGAAGGAACTCGCATGTTGAAAGGCAAGACCGCACTCGTCACCGGCTCCACCAGCGGCATCGGCCTCGGTGTGGCGCTCGCCCTCGCGCGCCAGGGCGCGAACATCGTGATGAACGGCTTCGGCGATACGAAGGCGCCGCAGGACGCCGTCCGGGCGCTCGGCGTGCGCACCGGCTATCACGGCGCCGACATGAGCAAGCCGGCCGAGATCGAGGCGATGATGGCCTACGCCGCGGCCGAATTCGGCGGCGTCGACATCCTCGTCAACAACGCCGGCATCCAGCACGTCGCGGCGGTCGAGGATTTCCCGCCCGAGCGCTGGGACGCGATCATCGCGATCAACCTCAGCTCGGCGTTCCACACGACGCGCCTCGCGATTCCTTCGATGCGCAACAAGAACTGGGGCCGCGTGATCAACATCGCGTCGGCGCACGGCCTCGTCGCCTCGGCGCAGAAGTCGGCCTACGTCGCGGCCAAGCACGGCATCGTCGGCTTCACGAAGTCGATCGCGCTCGAGACCGCGACGAGCGGCATCACCGTCAACGCCATCTGCCCCGGCTGGGTGCTGACGCCGCTGGTGCAGAAGCAGATCGACGACCGCGCCAGGCGCGAAGGCATCGATGTGGCGCAGGCGAACACCGAGTTGCTGCGCGAGAAGCAGCCCTCGCTGCAGTTCACCACGCCCGAGCAACTCGGCGAACTCGCGGTCTTCC
>CAZVNC010000173.1:0-5841 GCA_964628305.1 uncultured Ideonella sp. | reverse complement strand
GGGCGGGACGAACACGAACGTCGTCCCCGGCAAGGTCACCTTCAAGCTCGACCGGCGCATGATCCCGGAAGAGAATCCGGCCGAAGTCGAGGCAACGATCCGGCGCGTGATCGAGGATGCGGCGGCAAGCTGCCCCGGCATCGGCGTCGACATCAAGCGCCTGCTGCTCGCCCGCGCGATGCGGCCGCTGCCCGGCAACAAGGCACTCGTCGAGGCATTGCAGCGCCACGGCGAGGCGGTCTTCGGCGAGTCGATTCCGACTTCGGGGACGCCGCTCTACACCGACGTGCGGCTGTACTGCGAGCGCGGCATCCCGGCCGCGATCTACGGCGCCGGGCCGCGCACGGTGTTCGAATCGAACGCCAAGCGCGCCGACGAGCATCTGGTGCTCGACGATCTGCGGCGCGCAACGAAGGTCGTCGCGCGCACGCTCTGCGACCTGCTCGACGCAGGCTGAAGCCTTCGCGCGCCGCCTGAAGCTCGATGACCGCCTTCACGAACCCCGACCCGACACCGGCACAGATGCTGCATCACCTGCGCCGCGCGAACGACGTGGCGCGCCGCGCGATGGCGCTCGGCCGCCATCCGTTCGGCGCGCTGCTCGTCGCTCCCGACCACGAAACCGTGCTTGCCGAACAGGGCAATGTCGACGCCGTGAACCACGCCGAGGCGGTGCTCGCACGCACCGCAGTGCTGAATTTCGCACCCGACGTGTTGTGGAACTGCAGCCTCGTCACGACCGTCGAGCCGTGCTGCATGTGTGCCGGCACGCAGTACTGGGCGCACATCGGGCGCCTCGTGTACGGCATGCCGGAGCGCCGCCTGCTGCAACTCACCTGCGACCACGCCGAGAACCCGACGCTGGACCTGCCCTGCCGCGAGGTGTTCGCCCGCGGCCAGAAGCCGATCCGCGTCTGGGGACCGGTGCCCGAGGTCGAGGCCGAGATCGCCGCCCTGCACGCCGGCTTCTGGAGCGCACGGCACACCGGCTCGGCCTGACCGACTACACCCGGCGCGGCGGCACGAGATAGTCGGCCGTCACGCCGCGCCGCTCGCGAGCGCGCGCGAGTTCGCGCCGCGCGACGACGCCCAGATGCACCTCGTCCGGCCCGTCGAGCAACCGCATCGCGCGGCCCCAGGTCCACAGATAGGCGAGCGGCGTGTCGCTCGACAGTCCCATCGCGCCGAAGACTTGCATCGCGCGATCGAGCACGCGTGTCTGCAGGCGTGCGGCGACGACCTTGATCGCCGAGACCTCGGTGCGCGCCGCCGCGTTGCCGTCGCGATCCATGCGCCACGCAGCGTGCAGCACGAGCAGCCGCGCCTGGTCGATCTCGATCCGGCTCTCGGCGATCCACTCGCGCAGGTTGGCAAAGCCCGACAGCGCCGCGCCGAACGCCTTGCGTTCGAGCACGCGGTCGCACAGCAGTTCGAGCGCCAGCTCGCACTGGCCGATGCTGCGCATGCAGTGGTGCACGCGGCCCGGGCCGAGGCGCGCCTGCGCCATCGCGAAGCCAGCCCCCTCCTCGCCGAGCAGGTTGGCCGCCGGCACCCGAACGTTGCGAAACACGATCTCGCAATGCCCTTCGATCGCGCGATGCTGGACGACCGGAATGTTGCGCACCACGTCGAGCCCGGGCGCATCCATCGGCACGAGCAGCATCGAGTGGCGATGATGCGAGTCGGCAGATGGATCGGAAGCCGCGGCGTCGCCCACCCCCATCACGATCGCCAGCTCGCAGCGCGGATGCGCGGCGCCGGTGATGAACCACTTGCGGCCGTTGACGACGTACTCGCCGCCGTCGCGCGCGATGCGCGTCTGCAGGTTCGTCGCATCGCTCGAAGCGACGTCCGGCTCGGACATCGCGAAGCACGAGCGGATCTCGCCTTCGAGCAGCGGGCGCAGCCAGCGGGCGGACTGTTCGGGGCTGGCGAACCGGTGCAGCAGCTCGATGTTGCCGGTGTCGGGCGCGCTGCAGTTGAAGACTTCGGACGCCCACGGGATGCGGCCCATGATCTCGGCGAGCGGGGCGTACTCGAGGTTCGTGAGCCGCGTGCCCGGCTCGTCGTCGCGCAGCGCCGGCAGGAACAGGTTCCACAGGCCCGCGGCCTTCGCCTGCGCCTTGATCGGGTCGATCACGTCGAGCGGGTAGACGCCTTCGTCGGCCCAGCGGTGCCAGTCGCGATTCGACGGCAGCACCAAGCGCTGCATGAAGTCGCGCACGCGCTGCTGGAGCACGAGGCTGGCGGGCGAGAACTCGAAATCCATGCCGTGGTGCTGCGATTCGCCGCAAGCTGCGGCAGCCGATACTGCGGCCGGCCGCGATGGTTGGCAAGCGCGTACGCGATGCGGCTTGGCTTGCATCAAACACGCCAGACGCCCCCCGGTCCGGTCCTGCGGCCTGCAAAGCGCGCGGCCGATGTTCAGCGGGTTCGGCGTCGCGATCAGCGCCGGCTCGCTCCCCGGCGGGTGCGCGGCCGAAGCGCCGCCGCGCAGGTCCGACACCGCGCGACGAAGGCACGGATGGTGTACAACGCGCACCTGCCGGCAATGCGGATCGAACCCCAGACCTTCGAACTGCGCGCCGGCGGCCTTGCAGCCGCGCGTGCGGCGCGGCAACCCTTTCTAACGTGCTCGCGAGCGAGCCGGTCGAGATGAAGACGCCTTCGGATGCGGACGCCGACACGTTCTACGCCACGGTCAAGGTCTTCGACAGCTTCGACCAGGTTGCCGACGCGTCGCTGTACAGCCCGCTGCCGCCGGGCTGGGTTGTCGGCAACGCCGACATCGTGAAATCGACGCAGGCCAAGGCCGCGGGCCGCGGCAAGGCGGTGAACATGGCGGGCGCAGCGGTCATCGCGGGCGTGACGAACGCACTCGCCGGCGAGGAGGTCGCGTACGTGTTCGGCGGCGATGGCGCGAGCTTTGCGGTGCCCGGAAGGCTCGCCGACGCTGCGGGCGCGGCGCTTGCCGCGGTCGCGGCGTGGTCGACGCATGAACTCGAGTTGCCGATGCGCTGCGGCATGGTGCCGATCGAGGCAATCCGCGAGGTCGGGCTCGACGTGCGCCTGGCGCGCTACTCGGCGTCCGCCGACGTGCGCTACGCGATGTTCGCGGGCGGCGGGCTGCGCTGGGCCGACGGCCAGATCAAGCGCGGACGCTTCACGCTCGACGCCGCGCCGCCCGACACCCGGCCCGATCTGAGCGGGCTGTCGTGCAACTGGGAAGAGGTGCCGGCTTCGCTCGGCACGATCCTGACGCTGATGATCGAGCCGCGCGGCCGATTCGACGACCCGCGGTTCGTCGAACTCGTCGCGCGGCTCAACGCACTTCTGGCCGACGGCGCCCAGGCGCGCTGCCCGCTGCCCGAAGGCGGCCCGCCGCTGCGCTGGCCGCCGACCGGCCTCGACCTGCTGGCGCGGGTGCGGCGCCGGCCGGGCGACTCGGCGCTCTGGCTCAAGCTGCGGCTTGCGCTCGAGACGCTGTTCAACGCGGTCTTGATGTGGACCGGCTGGAAGGCCGGCCACTTCGACCCCGCACGCTATCGGCGTGAGCTGGTCGCAAACGCCGACTTTCGCGGCTACGACGACGGCCTGCGAATGACGCTCGACTGCTCCCTCGCGCAAGCGCAGCGCATCGAGGCGTTGCTCGCTGCGGCCAGGGCGCAGGGCGTGGCGCGCGTCGGCACGCACCGCGACAGCGCCGCGTTGATGACGTGCATCGCCCCGCTGCCATCGCGCAGCGACCACGTGCACTTCATCGACGGTGCGTCGGGTGGGTATACGTTCGCCGCGATGCAGGTCAAGGCCGACGACTGAAAGGCGCGCCAATCCGCAGCCTGGCCGCAACACCGGACAGCGCATGCGGGCCGCGGGTGTCGATTCCTGCTCGATCCGGACCGCCTGACGCCACTCACGTGCACACGCGTGCCCTATGCTGGCCAGGTCTCATCCTTTCCATTGCGTCCCGATGAAGTCGGACCCACCGTGGCTCCCTCCGCTGCTCGATCAATCCGATGCCGCCGTGCAAGGTCCGGCCGAAGTGCTGCTCACCGACCACAGCGTATTGCAGGGCACGTTGCTGCCGTTTCTCGAGACCGACCCAAAGCTTCAGGTGGCCCTGCATCCGAGCGACGCGCCGACGACGCTCAAGCGCACCGCGCTGCGCGCGATCAAGTTCGACGGCTGGCCGGCACAGACCGATCCCGAGGCGCCGGCGCGACCCTTTCGCTTCGAGTTCCATGACGGCGAATCGCTGAGCGGCGAGTGCGTCGCAGCCCGCGCCACGCCGCACGGCGCCTGGCTCGCGGTGCGCGCGGGCGAAGCGCGCCAGCAGTGGTTCATCGACTGGCGCGGATGCCTGCACGCGCAGGTCGACGCGCAGGCGCTCCATCCCGGCACCGCCGGCCCGGCCCCTGCACTGCGCGAACCGGCGCCCGTGATGCGGCCCGCCGGGCTCGAGTCGTTGCGCGCGTTGCTGGCGGGCGCACCACCGGCGCACGCGGCGGCGCCCCGCCTGGGCGCCGCGCTGCTGCGCAGCGGGCTGATCGACCGCGAGGCACTGCAACACGCACTGGCACAGCAGCAAAGTTCACAGCCGCACCGGCCGCTCGGTCGCATCCTGATCGACGACGGCGCGCTGTCCGAGATGCAGTTGCGCATCGGCCTGGCGGAGTGGCTCGGCGTGCGCGTCGTCGATCCGCGCGATCTGACGCCCGAGCCGCGCGCGCTCGCGCTCGTGCCACGCATGACGGCCGAGCGCGAAGGCGTGCTGCCATTGTTCGTCGACGGGGACGACGCACTCGTCGTGCTTCTCGCCGACCCGTGGGACAAATCGCTGCTCGACGACTTGCGCTTCGCCACCCAGCGCCCGGTGCGCGTGGTGATGGCGCAGCCGGGCACACTGATGCCGGCCATCCACCGCGCTTACGGCGCTGCCCTCGCGGCGCGCGCCGCGCAGGAGGCGCCAGGGCTGCGCGTCGCGAACGACGACGTGCAATCCCTGGCCAGGCAGTTGCGGGAATCGACAGAGTCGATTGACGCGCCAAGCGGCGAGGCGGTCACGGATTCGGACAACGTGCTGGTGCGTCTGATCAATTCGCTGATCCACGAGGCGATCGAGCGCCGCGCCTCGGACATCCATATCGAGACCACGAGCTCGGAGCGCGGCATACGCATCCGCCTGCGCATCGACGGCGAGCTCGTCCCCTACATCGATCTGCCGCCGCGGCTGCGCTTTGCGATCGTCGCGCGCATCAAGATCATGGCCGACCTCGACATCGCCGAACACCGCAAGCCGCAGGACGGCAAGATCGACTTCGCGCGCTTCGGCGGCCCGCACGTCGAGTTGCGTGTCGTCACCGTGCCGACAACGCGCGGCCTGGAAGACGTGGTGCTGCGGTTGCTGAGCGGCCTGAAGCCGATGCCGCTCGACGACATCGGCCTTGCGCCGGAAAACCTCGCGGCGCTTCGCGCCGTGGTCGCCAAGCCCTACGGCCTGATCCTGATCTGCGGTCCGACGGGTTGCGGCAAGACGACGACGCTGCACTCGGTGCTGCGCGACATCAACACCGACGGGCGCAAGATCTGGACCGCCGAGGACCCGGTGGAGATCACGCAGGATGGCTTGCGCCAGGTGCAGATGAACGCGCGCATCGGCTGGACGTTCGCCGCCGCGATGCGCACCTTCCTGCGCGCCGACCCGGACGTCATCATGATCGGCGAGATGCGTGACGAGGAGACGGCGCGGATCGCGATCGAGGCCTCGCTCACCGGGCATCTGGTGTTCTCGACGCTGCACACCAACTCGGCGCCGGAGAGCATCGCGCGGCTGCTCGAGAT
>CAZVNC010000172.1:0-5849 GCA_964628305.1 uncultured Ideonella sp. | reverse complement strand
GACGTCACGCGCGAACGCATCCGCCAGATCGAAGCCAAGGCGATTAGAAAGCTCAAGCACCCGAGCCGTTCGGACAAATTGCGCACGTATCTGGACAATCTGTAAGGGTTGGCCGGAAGCGTAGCCCGCGTCAGCGGGTGGCCGCGAAGCGGCGACGCAATTTGCGCCGCAGGCACAAGCTCAGGACCTATCTGGACAATCTCTGATTGGCCGGATAGGTGCCGCCGCAGGCGGCCGCGCTTGCGCGAGCAAGCGCGACAGGGCTTGCGCCTCAGGCACAAGTTGCGCACCTATCTGGACAACCTGTAGGGTCGCTCAGACAGGTGGCCCGCGCAAGCGGACTGCCCAGCCCTCAGGATAGTCACCCGGCAGACGATAAACTGCGTGAATTCGTTCACGCTTTCGCCGATGCCACAGATCCGCCAACGTACCGTCCTGTTCGCCGACCTGCGCGGCAGCACGTCGCTGTACGAGACGCTGGGCAACGCAGCGGCGACGGGCGTCGTCACGCGCACCGTGGCCGAGCTGGGCCGGATCGTGGGCGACGAGCAGGGCCGCGTCGTCAAGACCCTGGGCGATGGGCTGATGGCGCTCTTCGAGTCGCCGCGCCAGGCGGTCGCCGCGGCAGAGGAGATGCACGATGCGCTCCACCAGATGTCACCGGTGGGAAGCTCGCCGCGCGCACCGGTCCTCAAGCTGAAGGTGGGCGTCGCCCACGGCGAGGTGGTCGAGCTGGCGGGCGACTGTTTCGGCGACGCGGTGAACGTCGCAGCGCGCCTGATCGATCATGCCGGCGACAGCGAGACGCTGGCCACGGCGTCCGTCCTCGAACAGCTCGAAGAGCCGGTGCGCTCGCGCTTTCGCGATCTCGATCTGATGCAGTTGCGCGGCCGCGCCGAGCCGGTGCACGTTCACCTGCTCGAGGCGCGCCGCTTCGGCGACACCGTGACGACGGCCTTCGGCGGGCTTGCCGCGCTGCCTGAACCAGAGGGCATCCGCCTGACCTGGCTCGATCTGACGCGGGTCTATCGCGGACCGCAACTCGCGGTCGTCCTCGGGCGCAGCCCGCAAGCCACCTACTGCATCGACGACTCGCGCGTCTCGCGTTCACATGCGCGAATCGACTGGCACGGCGGTACCTTTCAATTGACCGATCTGAGCTACAACGGCACCTATGTGCGTTTTGGCGAGAGCGGCGAGACGCTGGCGCTGCGGCGCGGCACGTGCACGCTGCACGGAAGCGGCACGATCGGACTTGGAACGCCGCCCGTGGATGCGCTGTCGCCCAGCGTGAAGTTCGAGGTGCTGCGACTGAGCGATCTCGACCCCGCCGACGCCGGGGGCCGATAGAGGCGGTGCCGGACCCTGCACAGTGCGACGCGGTCCGGCAGCGACAATTGGCCTGCGGAGGACGCCGCGCCGTGACAGACTCGCCGCGATTCGGCAACCGGTTGATGGGGATTCGTCGATGAGGTCCGATGTCTTGCGCAGCGATGAAGTGGAGCGCCTGCAGGTGCTCAATTCGCTCGCACTGCGCAGCCTGGGAGCGCGGGATCCGGCGTTGCTGTCGATCGTGCGCCTCGCGCGCCGCGCGACGGGCTGCGCGTTTGCCGGCATCAGCATCGTCGATGCGTACCGCCAGTGGTTCGCCGCGACCGACGGCGCCGCCTTGCCCGACAGTCCGCGCGAGCAGTCAGTGTGCGCGCGCGCCATCCAGACCGAAGCCGGACTCGTCAGCAGCGACGTGCACAACGACCCGCGCCTGGCGCCGAACGGGCCACAAGCGATTGCAGCCGGGATCACGTTCTACGCCGGCATGCCGATTCGCGTCGGAGGCTTCGCGATCGGTGCCCTGTGCGTCATCGATCCGGTCGCGCGCGATTTCGACGACGCAGCGCGCGGCAACCTGAATGATCTTGCCGCCCTGTGCGGCGCGTTGCTCGACGCGCGGCGGCCGGCGCCGGCAAAGCGCCAGCTCGATGCGTCGTCCGCGCGGCTGACGGCGGTGCTGCAGGCGATCCCCGATCTCTGGTTCGTGCTCGATGCCGAGGGGCGCTATCTCGAATGCAGCGACGAATCGCATCTTTCGCTCTCGAGGCCGTACGATGAACTTCGAGGGCGCCCGTTCGGTGAAGGCTTGCCGCAGTCGCACGCACAAAGGGGACTGCATGCGATTCGCAACGCACTCGCGTCCGGCCAGGTGCAGCGGCTGGAATACGAACTCGTCTGCCGCGACGGCGCAAAGCGCCACTTCGAGGCGCGCGTCTCGCCGCTGACGAGCGGGCAACTGCTCTACGTGACGCGCGACATGACCGAGCTTCGGCGCCGCGAGCGCGAGGTGCACATCCTGCAGCGCGCGCTCGAGGCCGACGGCGCGATGCCGATTTGCGTTGCCGATGCGCGGCTGAACGATCGGCCGATCGTCTACGTGAACACCGCTTTCGAGCGGCTCACGGGCTACCCGCGTCACGAACTGCTCGTCCGCGACGGCCGTCTTCCAAAGGGCGCAGAGACATCCGAACCCGGGATCGTCGCGCTGCGCGCGGCGCTCGCCGAAGGCGGCGCCCGCACCATCACGCTGCGCAACGTGCGGCGCGACGGTAGCGCCGTCGTCTACGAACTCAGCATCCTGCCGGTGCGCAGCGCAAGCGCGGACCTGACGCATGTCATCGGCGTCGCGACCGACGTCACGCAACGCATCGCGGACGCCGAGCGGCTCGCGTCCAGCGAGCGGCTCTACCGCTCGGTGGCGACCGCGATCACCGAGGGTCTGTGCGTCATCAGCCGCGAAGGCAGGATCGTCGCCGCCAATCCTGCCGCCTGCGAGATGCTGCGCGCCGACGCATCGGTGTTGATCGGCAATCGCCTGAGCCGGCTCGGCTACGCCTGGCTTGGCGAGGATGGCAGCGAACTCGCGTTCGACGATCACCCGGTGCGTCCGGTGATGCGGGGCACGCTCCAGCGCGTCGACAAGGTGGTCTGGCTGCGCTTCCCGGACCGCTCGCGGCGCCTGATCCGCCTGAGCGTGCACCCCATTTCGGCGCTTGCCGAAGCGCAGCCCGACACTTGCCTGGTGACGTTTCGCGACATCACCGATCAGCATCTTGCCGAACAGGGACTGCGCGACAAACAGGCAGCCGAGATGGCCAATCGCGCCAAGAGCGAGTTCGTGTCGCGCGTCAGTCACGAGATGCGCACGCCGCTCAACGCGGTGATCGGGTTCGCCCAGTTGCTGCGCATGTCAGCCGACCGCGCCACTCCGGCCACCATCGCGCAGTACACCGGCCACGTGTTGAGCGCGGGGGAACACCTGCTCGCGTTGATCGACGACTTGCTCGACTTGCAGCGTCTCGAAGGCGGCGGCATGGCGCTTCAGTTGCAGCCGCTCGACCTCAAGGCCATCGTTCAATCGTCACTCGAGCTGCTGCAGCCGTTCGCGAAGCAGCACGACATTGCATTGCAGGAAGCCATCGATCCCGGAATCGGCGTACTCGCCGACGCCAAGCGTTTGCGCCAGGTGCTGATCAACATCGTCTCGAACGCGATCAAGTACAACCGCGGCGGCGGCTGGGTCTGTATTGCCTTGCAGCCCGCGGCCGGCGATCGACGCGTGCTCGCAGTCGAAGACAACGGCATCGGCATGACGCCTGAGCAGACGGCTCGCCTGTTCCAGCCCTTCGAGCGCCTCGGGCGCGAAGCAACCGGCATCGAGGGCACCGGCCTCGGGCTCCTGATTGCAAGGCGATTGGTGCATGAAATGGCGGGCGAACTCAGGCTCACGAGCGTTGCGGGCGCCGGCACGCGGGTCTGCATCGAACTGCCGCGTGCGGCGTCGGCCGCGCCGGGCCATGCCGGGGCCGCATCCGCCGCGGCCGACGCCGCAGCCGCACCGAGCCCTCGACCTGGTGCGCCGTCACCCGCATTGCGCATGCTCTACGTCGAAGACAATCGCATCAATGCAATCCTGTTCGAAGAGGCGATGCGCATCCGAGGCGGCATCGAACTCGAAGTCGCCGAAGACGGCGAGCAGGCATTGGCGCTGTCGCGAAGCTGGGCCGCGCAGGTGCTGGTGCTCGATGCTCACCTGCCCGACATGAGCGGCTACGAGTTGCTGCTCCGGTTGCGCGCGATTCCCGCGCTCGCCGGCGTGCCAGCCTTCATGTGTTCGGCCGACGCATCGGCCGAGGACGTGCAGCGCGCGAGGGAGGCCGGGTTCGTCGCCTACTGGACGAAACCGATCGACATCGGCAGCGTGATGCGCGATCTCGACGGCCTGGCCGCGCGCAGCTGACCACGGACTACGGCTCGCCCCGGCCACTGCGCTCCCGCACCGATCGAATGCGCTTTCTTCCCGAACCGAGCAAACCCGACGGCGCCGCGTCCCGCCTGCCCGGCCGCGCCGTGCTGCTGTGCAACCTCGGCACACCCGACGCAGCCGATGCGCCCGCCTTGCGCCGCTATCTGGCCGAGTTCCTCTCCGACCCGCGCGTCGTCGAGATCCCGCGCTGGCTGTGGTGGCCGATCCTGCACGGCGTCGTGCTGCGCACCCGGCCGGCGAAATCGGCGGCCAAGTACGCCCGCATCTGGTCGCCCGATGGCTCGCCGCTCGCCGTCTGGACCGACAAGCAGGCGCGGCTGCTCGAAGGCTATCTCGGCCAGCGCGGCCAACGGGTCGCGGTGCGGCCGGCGATGCGCTACGGCCAGCCTTCGATCGCCGGTGTTCTGTCCGAGCTGAAAGCCGGCGGCGCAAGCCGCATCCTCGTGCTGCCGCTGTATCCACAGTACTGCGCCGCGACGACGGCCAGCGTCGCCGACGCTGTCGCCGCGTGGTCGCAGCGCACGCGCACACTTCCCGAGTTGCGCTTCGTGAACGGCTATCACGACGACGCCGGCTACATCGACGCGCTCGCCAAGCGCGTCTCGGATCACTGGATGAAGCACGGTCGCGGCGAGCGCCTCGTGATGAGCTTTCACGGCATGCCGGCGCGCACGCGCGAACTCGGCGACCCGTATCACGGCGCGTGCCACGAGACGGCCCGCCTGCTCGCCGAGAGGCTGTCGATGAAGCCCGGGCAGTGGAGCGTCACGTTCCAGAGCCGCTTCGGAGCGGCGAAGTGGCTCGAGCCGGCGACTGAGGCGACGCTGCGTGCGCTCGCCTCCGAGGGTGTTACCCGAGTCGACGTCATCTGTCCCGGTTTCACCGCCGACTGCCTGGAGACGCTGGAGGAGATAGCGCTCGAAGCGCGGGCTGCGTTTCTTGCCGCCGGCGGCAAGGCGTTCCACTACATCGACTGCCTGAACGACCAGCACGAATGGATGGTGGCGCTGGCTTCGATCGCGCTGCGCCATCTGCAGGGCTGGGAGTAGCGCGCCGGCGAAGCGCTCGGCCGCCGCCAGCGCGGCCTCAGGCTTTCTTCAGCTTCTTGCGCAGCCGCATCAACCGCGGCAACAGCAGTACCGCGACGACGACGAGCAGCAGCACGAGCGACATCGGGCGCTGGATGAACACGCCCCAGTGGCCCTCGCCGATGGCCAGCGCGTTGCGCATCTGCGCCTCAGCGAGCGGCCCGAGGATCATGCCGACGACGACCGGCGCGGTCGGGAAGGCAAAGCGGCGCATGACGACACCGAGGACGCCGATGCCATACAGCAGCACGAGGTCGAACGCCGACTGGCGCATGCCGTAGACACCGACCGTCGCGAAGATCAGGATGCCGGCGTAGAGGTAGTCCTTCGGAATCTTCAGCAGCTTGACCCAGACGCCCACCAGCGGCAGGTTCAGCACGAGCAGCATGACGTTGCCGATGTAGAGCGACGCGATCAGCGCCCACACCAGCGCCGAGTTGGAG
>CAZVNC010000171.1:0-5850 GCA_964628305.1 uncultured Ideonella sp. | reverse complement strand
CGCCGCAGGCAACGGCGACGCGGTAGTGGCCGTACTCGTGGACGACGATCAGGATCGCGATCGTGACGACGAACGCGAGCGCCGCTTCGATGATCATCCCGCCCTCCCCGCCACATGGCGCGATGCCTCGAGCCGCGCACGGGCGTCGAGTGCGAGCAGCGCGTCGATCGATGCCGCGCTGTCGGCATCCGGCGTCACGGCCGACAGGGTGTCCAGATTGACAGCGTGAATCTGGTCGAAGCGGATCGCGCCGGCTAGAAAGGCCTCGACCGCGATCTCGTTTGCCGCGTTCAGCACGGCCGTGCTGCCGGCGGGCGCGCGAAGGCTGTCCCAACCGAGTTGCAGACCGGGAAAACGCGCCGGATCGATGGGCTCGAAACTGAGCTGCGACATCGCCTGGATGTCGAGCCGTGCGGCGCCGGACTCGATCCGCTGCGGGTAGGCGAGGCCGACGGCGATCGGCACCCGCATGTCGGGCGTGCCGAGTTGGGCGAGCACCGAGTTGTCGCGGCACACGACCATCGAATGAACGATGCTTTGCGGATGGATGACGACCCGGATCTGTTGGGGCGCAAGGTCGAATAGCCAATGCGCCTCGATCACTTCGAGCGCCTTGTTCATCATCGTCGCCGAGTCGACCGAGATCTTGCGCCCCATGACCCAGTTCGGATGCGCGCAGGCTTCATCCGGCGTCACCTGGGCGAGGCTCGCCACCTCGCGCCTGAGGAACGGCCCGCCCGACGCGGTGAGTACGATGTGATCGATGTGCTCGTGCCAGCATCCGCGATCGAGCGGCAGGCACTGAAAGATCGCCGAATGCTCGCTGTCGATCGGCAGCAGTTGCGCGCCGGCTTCGCGCACCGCTTGCATGAAGAGCGCGCCGCCGACGACGAGCGCCTCCTTGTTGGCGAGCAGCAGCCGCTTGCCGGCGCGCGCCGCAGCCAAGCAGGGGGCGAGCCCGGCCGCGCCGACGATCGCCGCCATCACGCTGTCGACGTCCGGATGTGCGGCGACCTCGGCCAGCGCGTGCGCACCGCTCAACACCTCGGTGCGCAGGCCGTCGGCGCGCAGCGCGTCGCGCAGCGTTCGCGCGCGCGATTCGTCCGGCAGCACCGCAAAGCGCGGCTGCCATTGCCGGCATTGCGCCTGCAATGCGTCCAGGCGGCTGTTGGCGCTGAGCGCGACCACCTCGAAGCGGCCCGGGTGGCGCGCCAGCACGTCGAGCGTGTTGACGCCGACCGAGCCGGTCGAGCCGAGGATGCAGACGCGTTGGATCATCGCGTTCTCAATGCCGCGCCATCATGCCGCGAGCGCCAGTTGACGCACCGCGAGCGCGAGCGGCACGACCGGCAGCAGCGCGTCGATGCGGTCGAGCACGCCGCCGTGACCGGGCAGCAGGCGGCTGCTGTCCTTCGCGCCGGCACTGCGTTTGACGAGCGATTCGATCAGGTCGCCGACGACGCTCATCGCCGCCAGAAAGACGAGCGCCACAACGGCGCCGACAACGCCGAGACGGTCGAGGAGGAGCGTGTACAGACTCGCCGAATCGACATCGAAGCGCTTGTCGATGAATGCCGTCCACACGATCGCGAGCAGCAGCACGCCGGTCATGCCGCTGTATACCCCTTCCCAACTCTTGCCGGGGCTGATCGCCGGCGCGAGCTTGCGGCGGCCGAAGCGCCGGCCGCCGAAGTAGGCTGCGATATCGGCCATCCACACGAGGCAGAGCACCGACAGCAGGAAGTTGATGCCGATCGCGCGCGCGTCGGCGAATGCAAGCCACGCCAGAAGGAGCCCGACGACGCCAATCCCTTGCCTCGCCAGCGGCGCGTGCCGCGACCAGGCTGCCACGCCATGACGAAACGCATAGGCGCCGCCCAGCACCCACAACAGCGTCGCGACCCACCACAGCGCGGCGGGCGGCGCAATGAACCAGCCGAACTCCACGGCGGCGATGCACAGCGCGAGCACGAGCGCCGCCAGGCCCAATGCGCCGGCGTCGCGCAGGCCGTTCAATCGCCCCCACTCCCATCCCGCCGCGCCAACCATCGCGAGTGTGACGAGCGCAAACGGCCAGACTGCATCGGCAAAGAGCGCCGGCAACAGCACGGCGAGCAGAACGGCCGCGGTGATGACGCGCTGTTTGAGCATCTCGGTGTCTCAGTGACGCCTGCGTGGCCGACTGCAGCCAGCCATCGTGCCGTCAGCCATCGTTCTGCGATGCCGCGGCAACAACGCTGGCGCTGTCGCGGACTTCACCGAAGCGGCGATCGCGCCGTGCGTAGGCCGCCAGCGCGGCGTCGAGCTCGGTGTCGCCGAAATCGGGCCACAGACAATGCGTGAAGTAGAGCTCGGAGTAGGCCGTCTGCCACAGCATGAAGTTGCTGATGCGCACCTCGCCGCCGGTGCGGATGAAGAGGTCCGGGTCCGGCGCATAGCTCATCGCCATGTGCTTTGCGAGCAACGCTTCGTCGATCTGGTCGGCGGGTGTGCCGGCCTCGACGATCCGGCGGCAGGCCTGCACGACGTCCCAGCGGCCACCGTAGTTGAAGGCGACCGACAGCGTGATGCGCGTGTTGTGCGCGGTCGATTCCTCGGCCTCCTTCCACGCCGCGCGCAGCTTGTCGGAGACGACGCTGCGATCGCCGACGATGCGGATGCGCACGCCGTCGCCGGCCAGCTTGGCAAGGTACTTCGAGACGGCGACCAGCACCAGCCCCATCAGGCCAGAAACCTCGTCGCTCGGTCGCTTCCAGTTCTCCGACGAGAATGCGAACACGCTCAGGTGCTCGATGCCGCGATCGGCGCACGACTGCACGACGCGCACCAGCGCTTCGACACCCACCTTGTGCCCATAGACGCGCGGCATGAAGCGCTTGCGCGCCCAGCGGCCGTTGCCATCCATCACGATCGCCACATGGCGCGGCACGCTGCCGGCTTCACTCGCACGGACCGGATGCGGCTGCGGCGGCGCCGAGGCCTGGAATTCGGGTTCTGGTGCGTGCATTTCGTGGTTGGAGAAAGAATCGGGCCGGCGCGCGCGAGGAGCGCGTCAGACCGCCATGATCTCCACTTCCTTGGCGCCAACGATGCGATCGATCTCCGCGATCATGCGATCGGTGAGCTTTTGCAGCTCGTCGAGCAAGCGGCGCTCCTCGTCCTCGCCGATCGCCTTGTCCTTGAGCAGACGCTTGGCGTGTTCGTTGGCGTCGCGGCGCAGGTTGCGCACCGCGATGCGCGCTTCCTCGCCGGCGTGGCGCACGACCTTCGTCAGGTCGCGCCGGCGCTCTTCGGTCAGGGCCGGCATCGGCACCCGCAGCAGGTCGCCCTGCGCGGCCGGGTTGAGGCCGAGGTCGGATTCGCGAATCGCCTTCTCGATCTTCGCGCCCATGCCCTTTTCCCACGGCTGGACGCTGATCGTGCGCGCATCGAGCAGCGTCACGTTCGCGACCTGGCTGATCGGCACCATCGAGCCATAGTATTCGACGTGGACTTGGTCGAGAATGCCGGGGTGCGCCCGGCCGGTGCGGATCTTGGTCAGCTCGGTCTTGTACGCCTCGATCGAGCGCTGCATCTTCTGCTCGGCGGTGTGGCGGATGTCCTCGGTCGTCATTCGTCTGCCTCCTCAAACGTGGACGAGCGTGCCCTCGTCCTCTCCCCGCACCACGCGCTCGAGCGCGCCATGCTTGAAGATGCTGAACACCTTGATTGGAAGCTTCTGGTCGCGGCACAGCGCGAACGCGGTCGCGTCCATCACCTTCAGGTTGCGCACGATCGCCTCGTCGAAGCTGATCCGCGCGTAGCGCGTCGCGCTCGCGTCGACATTGGGGTCGGCGCTGTAGACGCCGTCGACCTTGGTCGCCTTGAGCACGATCTCGGCGCCGACCTCGGCGCCTCGCAGCGCGGCGGCGGTGTCGGTCGTGAAAAACGGGTTGCCGGTGCCGGCGGCAAAGATCACGACCTTGCCCTCTTCGAGGTACTGCAGGGCCTTGGGCCGCACATAGGGCTCGACCACCTGCTCGATGGCGATCGCCGACATCACGCGCGCTGTGATCCCTTCCTGGCGCATCGTGTCGGCCAGCGCGAGCGAGTTCATGACCGTCGCCAGCATCCCCATGTAGTCGGCCGTCGCGCGATCCATGCCGACCGAGCCGCCGGCCACGCCGCGAAAGATGTTGCCGCCGCCAATCACGACCGCCAGCTCGCAGCCGAGTCGCGTCACGGCCTGGATCTCGTTCACCATGCGCACCATCGTCGCGCGGTTGATGCCGTAGGCGTCGTCGCCCATCAGGGCCTCGCCGGAGAGCTTGAGCAGGATGCGCTTGTACTTCGGCATGCGTTGAGATCCTCGGTGGCGGCGCTGAGCCGGCGGGAAGTCTAGCTCGGCGCTCAGACGGACTTGGCCGCGGCAACTTGCGCCGCGACCTCGGCGGCGAAGTCGTCGGTCCGCTTCGCGATGCCTTCGCCGACGACGTACAGCGTGAAGCCCGTGAGCTTCGTGCCCTTCTCCTTCAACATCTGCTCGACGGTCTGCTTGTCGTTCTTGACGAAGGCCTGCGCGTACAGGCTGACCTCCTTCAGGTACTTCTGCACCGAGCCCTCGACGCGCTTGGCGACGATCTCGGCCGACTGCACCGGCTTGCCCTCGGCGCGCGCCTTCTCGGCGTCCTCGGCGGCCTTCAGCGCCGCGACGTTGCGCTCCTTCTCGATCAGCTCGGCCGGCACGTCGGCCGGCGACAACGCCACCGGCTTCATCGCCGCGACGTGCATCGCGACGTCCTTGGCGGCGACCGCGTCGCCGTTGAATTCGACGACGACGCCGATGCGCGTGCCGTGCAGATACGAAGCCAGATTCGCGTCGCCGGCAAAGCGCCTGAAGCGGCGGATCGACATGTTCTCGCCGATCTTGCCGATCAGCGCCGCGCGGCGCGCCTCGACGCTCGCACCGTCGATCTCGAGCGCCGACAGCGCGGCGACATCGGCCGGATTTTTCTGCGCGATCAATTGCGCAAGCGCCTTGCCGAAGGCGAGGAAGTCGTCGTTCTTGGCGACGAAATCGGTCTCGCAGTTGAGCTCGACCATCGCGCCGGTCGTGCCGTCGATATGCAGCGCGACGATGCCCTCGGCCGTGATGCGCGACGACGCCTTGCTTGCCTTGCTGCCGAGCTTGACGCGCAGCAACTCCTCGGCCTTGTCCATGTCGCCGCCGGCCTCGGTCAGCGCCTTCTTGCATTCCATCATCGGGGCATCGGTCTTCGCGCGCAGTTCGCCGACCATGCTTGCGGTAATTGCAGCCATCTTGCAGTCTCGTCCTTCTGTGTCTTCAGGGATGCGAAAAAGGGGCCTCGCGAGCCCCTTTGTCTGCCGGCCGGGCGTGCTCGCACACGGCAGGCCGGAAAAGGGGATTCAGGCGTCGTCGCTGACTTCCACGAACTCGTCGCCATCGGCGGCCACCGCCTGCGCAAGTTCGTTCGTCGCGTTCGCCTTGCCGTCGAGCACGGCGTCGGCGACGGCCTTGGCGTACAGGGCCACCGCCTTCGACGAATCGTCGTTGCCGGGGATCACGTAGTCGATGCCGACCGGCGAGTGGTTCGTGTCGACGACGCCGATGATCGGGATGCCGAGCTTCTTCGCCTCGGCGATCGCAATCTTGTGGTAACCGACGTCGATCACGAACATCGCATCCGGCAGCGCCGTCATGTTCTGGATGCCGCCGATATCCTTCTCGAGCTTGGCAAGCTCGCGCTCGAACATCAGCGCCTCCTTCTTGATGCGGATCTCGTTGCCGGCCTCGACCTGCGCCTGCATCTCCTTCAGGCGCTTGAGCGAGCCCTTGACGGTCTTGAAGTT
>CAZVNC010000170.1:0-5869 GCA_964628305.1 uncultured Ideonella sp. | reverse complement strand
AGCAGCAGCTCGAGGCCGTCGCGAAGGAGTCGGGAGCGCAGACGCTTCTCACGTCGCGCCTCATCGGGGCGACGCAGAACATCCATGTCGCGCCGAGCGTCGCGATGGGGCCGGGTTGGGGTGGACCGTGGGGCGGGCCATGGTGGGGCTGGGGCGGCGCGTTCTACGGTCCCTATGGTGGCATGTGGGGCGGCGGCTTCGCCGCGCCGCAGGTCTGGACCGACGAGAGCGTGCTCGTCGACACCCAGTTCATCGACGCCGGCACGCAGCGCGTCGTCTGGTCCGGTTCGACGACGACGACGACGGCGCCAGGCTCGCAAGGGACGGTGCCGGTCCTCCAGCAGTTCGTGCACGTCATCGTCGACGCGATCGCCGCGGCCAAGCTCATCTGAAGCAGCCCTTGCGGCAGCGGGCGCCGGCAGCGTCTGCGACGTTACGGGCGCGGCTTCATCCCGCCTGTCGAAACGCCATCACCGCTTGATTGCGCAGGGTGCGAAGCAGGGAGAGATCCTTCTCGCCGAGGTCGAAGCCGCCGGCCTGCGCCTTGTCGGCGTAGATCAGCGCGAATGGCGCGCCCTTGAGCGAGAGCGGCAGCAGCAGGAAGGCCGGTGCGTTCACGTGTTGCAGGTACCACGCGGGCAGCCGTTTCGCGATGCGCGGCGCCGAGGCATCGGTAATCAGGGTATCGGCGCTCTTGTGGAAGACGGCGGCGAACAGATCCGCGTCACTCTTCAACTCGACATGAAAGTGCCGTACCACGTCGTCGGCACCGGCGCCGAGGCCGAAGCGGCCGGCGAGCACATTCGTCTTCGGATCGCGCAGGCAAAACACGATCCGCCCGAGGCGCAGCGCGCGCAGCATGGTTTCGAGGACCATGCGCAGCACGTCGTTGAGCTTGAAGCTCTCGACCATCGCATTCGTGATCTCCTGGATGCCCGCCGTCATCAATTCGGCCGCGCTTGCCGGGCTGTCGGCAACCACGGCGCCGAGCTCGAGGGCAATGTCGGCTTCACCTGGCGTTGTACGGCCTGCGGGACCCGAACGGGCCGGCGCGGCCAGCGTCGGCGCGAACGCCGCTGCCGGGTCGGCGCTGGCGCGGGGTGCGAGAAGCCGGTGCGCCGCACTGCCGGGCTGCACCGCGAGCCCCATCGCCGCGGCCATCTGCGTGAGGTCGTTGCGCGCGTCGGCGGCACTCGCATGCATTTGCCGCGCCGGGATGCCCAGCACGCCGCAGAAGCGCTGCACGACGACGTTCACCCTCGCATCGGCCTGATCGGGTTCGGTCTGCAGCAAGGTCGCGGCGATCTCGTTTGCGGCCGCCGCGATCCAGCGCATGCGATCGCTCGCATGCACAAGCATGCTGCGCGGCGGCTCGCCGCGCGGCTTGCGCATGCAGCGCTGCAAGGCGTCCGGCAGACCCCAGGAGCGTGCGACACCGAGGCCGAGTTCCTCATAGCTGATGCCGAGCACCTGAATCGAAGCGGCCTCTTCGTCGACGCGCGCGGCGTCGGCGGCGATCACCTTCTCGACCTGGCTCGCCTCTTCGGGAAAGTAGAACTGCGTCAGCAGACGGCCGAGGTTTTGCAGCAGCGCACCGATGAACGCCTCTTCACCGCCGGCCGGTCTGCCGCACAAGCGGCTTGCGAGCGCGCCGGCGAGTTGCGAGCGAAGGAACTCCGCCTTCAACTGATTCGCATGCGCCTTGTCCTGCATGTGTTCGAGCAACACGAGGCCGAGCGCCAGGTTGCGAATGCCGGCGAAGCCGATCAGCGCGACCGCTCGCGACACGGTGCTGATGCTGCCTGCTCCGGCCTGCGCGTAGTGGGCGGTGTTGACAAGGCGCAGCAATTTGTTGGTCAGCGCAACGTCCTTCAGGATCTCGGCTGACAGGTTGGCGAGACTCTCGCTTTCGGAACTCGCGACGCGTTGAATCCGGACGACGGCGTCGGACAGCGCCGGAAAGTCCGACTTGTGACGCATCTTGCGCAGCAGGAAGTCGAGCGTGCCCGAGCCGCCTGCGGCAATCGCCGGCGCGAGCGACGGCAGGTTCCATGCATGCAGCGCCTCGCGCATCGCCGCAGCACTTGCCGTTCGCTGCGCGGCGTTGCGCGCGACCGCGCGCAGCAGGATTGCGCGCAGCGCGTCGTCGACCTCGATTGGCATCGAATCGGGCAGCGCGATATCTTCGTTGACTGCACGCTCGAGCGCGCGCTGCGGGTCGCGCTCGCGGATCAGCGCGCCGCCGTTCAATATCTCGGCGAGCACGAGTCCGGCGGCGTAGATGTCCATCGCCGGCGTTGGAGGCTCGCCGCGCGCTGCTTCGGGCGAGATGTAGCCGGGCGTGCCGACGATCCGATGCGTTGCGGGCGCTCCCGGCAGCCGGTTCGCACTGCGCGCGGCGATGCCGAAATCCATCACCCGGGCCCGGCCATCGGCGTCGACCAGGATGTTGGATGGCTTCAGATCCCGATGCACCAGGCCGGCGGCGTGCGCCGCCTGGACCGCATCGAGCACCCCGATCATCATCGCGATGGCATCCCTCACCGGCAGTGGCGCTTTGCGCTCGCGCAGGAGCTGGGCGAGCGTCGGGCCGGCGACGTACTCGAAGACGATGTAGGGACGGCCTTCGTGCACGTCGGCCTCGAACACCGGCACGATGTGGGGATGGGTCAGCCGGGCGACGCTGCGTGCCTCGTGCAGCCATTGCGTCGGGCCGGCGTCGGCCTTGTCGCGGCCTTCGGCATGCTCGGCGCCGGAGCGCATCAGCTTGACGGCCACATCGCGCTCGAGGCGTGCGTCGTGCGCGAGCCAGACCGTCGCCTGCGCACCTTCGCCGAGCATGCGGATGAGTCTGAAGCGGCCGAGAATCGCCGGCGCCGTTTCGGCTGGGGTGGAACTCACGATCGGTCCACAACCGGCGAGCCCTGCGCCGCTTGTGCGTCGGCAAGCTCTGCATGTTCATCGCTTTCGCGCGAGAGCGTCGGCACGTCGGAAGGCATGCCGCGCAGCGCTTCGCCCGCATCGTGCAGCGCCTGCTTCAGATCGCGCTGCGTGATTGCGAGTACCCGGCCGTAACGCTGGACGATGGTGTCGAGGGCGCCTTCGATCTTGGCGGACGGCGGGGCGGCGATCGCGTCCACCGTTTCGTTCGCTGCGCTCGCGGCGATTCGCAGCAGGTCGGCGTCGCCGCCCGGGTTGCGCACCGGCCGCGCGAGCGGCAGGCGGCGCATCATCTGAATCACCTCGTCGGCAAGGCCCCAATGACGCGCGACCGCGACACCGATCGCTTCGGTATCGACGCCGAGCACGGCGAACGAGGCTTCTTGCTCGCTCATGCCGCGTTCGGCGGGCGTGTCGCCGTCTTGCGCAGTGGGATGCATCAACGCTGTAATCTGCGCCGCCTCGACCGGGAAGTGGTACTGCACCAGCAAGCGACCGAGGTTCTGCAGTAAGGCGACGAGGTAGACCACCTCGGGGTCGTAGCCCGGCGGGCGCAGGGCCTGTGCGGTGTGCCCGGCTAGGCGCACGCGCTGCATGAGCTGCTGAAGAGCCTGCGCGCCCTCCTCGTTCAGCGGCCCTGGCCAGGCGCGCAGCGACGCCGCGGCATGGCGCACACCATTTACGCCGACGAGCGCAATCGTGCGGCGGATCGTCAGCACCGGACCATTGCCGGCGACCTGTGTTGCCTGCACCTGTGCGGTATGGACCTGGCGCAACAACTCGAAGCTGAGCGCCATGTCGCGCAGGATGGGTTCGGCCATCTCGTAGGTCCGCTGACCCTCGAGGCTTGCCAGGCGCGCGGCGAGAAAGCCGACGCCGGGCAGCGCCGGAAGGTGGCCGACGCTTTGCAGCCGGTCGAGCACCAGCGCGAGGGGTCCGCCGCCGTCTTGCGCCACCGACTCGCGCCAGCCTTCGAGCGCGCGCAGCAGCGTGCGCGCGCTCAGGTAGCGCTGCCGTGGCTGGCGCGCGGTGGCCCGGTTCACGATCGCGCGCAGCGGCTCGTCGAGCGGGTACGGCGTCGTCCACGGCAGGCGCACGATCTCGCGCCCGTGCGGCGCGATGCGGGCGATCACGCGGCCGGTGTCGGCATCGTCGAGCGCAGGCGCACCGGCCAGCAATTGATGCAGCAGCAGGCCGAGCGCGAGCACGTCGCGCTCGGCGGCTTCGCGACGCAGGCGCAGATGACCCGGGTCGAGCGCCGTGGCGAAGCGGCCCGCGGCGCGCCCTTCGCCCTGCGCCGGCAGCGCGCCGAAGGCGGTCTCGACCTGGGTCGGCTCGACGACGATGTCGAACGCCGCGATGCGCACGTTGCCCGCCTCGTCGACGAGCAAGTGGTGCAGTTGCAGGTCCTGGTGCGCAACGCCCGCCTCATGGGCATACGCCAGCCCGGCGAGCGCCTGGCACGCGATGCCGGCGGCTGCAATCGGCGCCGGGTTCGGATGCGCGACGAGCCACTCGCTGAGGGTCTGACCGGCCGCGTGCTCGACGACGACGAACGGCCAGTGATCCTGCACGCCGATCTCTGCCACCGGTGCGAGATTCGGATGTACGAGTCGCGCTGCCTTTCGCGCCGCGTGCATCCAGTGCTCGAGAGCGATCTCGTCGGCCGGCTGCACGCGCGGCATCGAGAGCATGCGCTGCTGCTTCGCATGCGAGTCGTGCGCGAGCCAGGTCATCGTCGCGCTGCTCTTGCCGAGCAGCCGATGCAGCTCGAAGTGCCCGAACATGCGGATCGGATTGCCTGCGGCAGCAGTTGATCTGGATTCGTCCGTGGGCATCGAGTGTGTGGCAGGGGCGAGCTTGCGTCGATTGGACGCGAGCGGCGAGCCGGACCAAGGCGCGATCAATGCCGACAAAAGCGGCCAAATCGGCGCGCCGCGGCCTTGTTGCGGCGCCGACGCGGACTTGACGCGACGGCAGGCCGGCGACGAATGCTTTGTGTCAGAATCGTCGCGAAACCCCACGCCGCGCCACAGCGCCCAAGGAACGCCTCATGAGCAGCGAATTGATCAAACATGTTTCCGATGCCTCGTTCGACAGCGATGTGTTGAAGTCGGGCAAACCGGTGCTCGTCGACTACTGGGCCGAGTGGTGCGGCCCGTGCAAGATGATCGCGCCCATCCTCGACGAAGTCTCGAAGGACTACGGCGACCGGCTGCAGATCGCGAAGATGTACGTCGACGAGAACCGTGATGTGCCGGCGAAGTTCGGCATCCGCGGCATCCCGACGCTGATGCTCTTCAAGGACGGCCAGCTCGCCGCAACCAAGGTTGGCGCGCTCTCGAAGGCGCAATTGACGCAGTTTCTCGACGGTCATCTATAATCGCGTCTGAAGACACGGGGCTGACGCCACGAGCCAGCCCCCGTCGTCGCACAGCGTCAAGCCGATTCGCCCCGACACGGGCGCGCAAGTCAGGCCACCCATCCCAGTTTTTCCTCGCGCGGCAGGTCTGCCGCTGAGTTTCGTCGCAGCCGCGAGGCGGCCGTCTTTCGCAGTCGCGATCGAAGCTGGCCGCTGACGGCCTTCCCCAAAAGATCCGGCGCATCGCCTTCACGGGAACACGTCCCCATGCACCTTTCAGAGCTCAAAGCCATCCACGTCTCCGAACTCATCAAGATGGGCGAGGCGCTGGAGATCGAGAACGTCGCCCGCATGCGCAAGCAGGAGCTGATGTTCGCGATCATGAAGAAGCGCGCGCGCGCCGGCGAGCAGGTGTTCGGCGACGGCGTGCTCGAGGTGCTGCCGGATGGATTCGGCTTCCTGCGTTCACCCGAAGCAAGCTACATGGCGTCGACCGACGACATCTACCTGAGCCCGAGCCAGATCCGCCGCTTCAACCTGCACACCGGCGACATGATCGAGGGCGAG
>CAZVNC010000169.1:0-5879 GCA_964628305.1 uncultured Ideonella sp. | reverse complement strand
CCGGTATTGCCTTTGCGGCGCTCGGCTTCGGCGAAGTAGCGGCGGAACTGGCGCTCGAGCACGCCATACATGCGCTTGACCTTCTGCTTCTCGCGCAATTGCAGCCCGAAATCGGAGGTGCGCGAACCCGACATGCGCCCGTGCTGGCCGGGCTTGGCCTCGAACTTGCACTTGTCGCCGACCGGGCGACGCGCGCTCTTCAGAAAAAGATCGGTGCCTTCGCGGCGTGAGAGTTTGGCCTTGGGGCCGAGATAGCGTGCCACTTGATGTCCTTTTCAATCTGACGCAGCGGGCCTGGAATGGTCCCTGCGCGAGTCCGGCGCGTGTGGTTGTAATTCGCTCGAACGTTGGCGTTGCGAAGCCGGAGGTTCTCTTTGCATCCGACTTCAATGGAACCGCCGGCAGTTGCGGAGCCGCAACTGCCGGCGCACAAAACCTGAGACTAGATGCGACGGCGCTTCTGCGGGCGGCAGCCGTTGTGCGGAACCGGTGTCACATCGGAGATCAGGTTGATGCGAATGCCGAGCGCGGCGAGCGCGCGGACCGAGGACTCGCGGCCGGGCCCCGGGCCCTTGATGCGCACGTCCAGATTCTTGATGCCCTGTTCCTGCGCCGCGCGGCCGGCCATCTCGGCAGCGACCTGGGCCGCAAAAGGCGTCGACTTGCGCGAACCCTTGAAGCCCTGACCGCCGCTCGAGGCACACGCCAGCGCTCCGCCCTGGCGGTCGGTGATCGTGATGATCGTGTTGTTGAACGACGCGTGCACATGCGCAATGCCGTCCGCAACGTTCTTGCGGGCCTTCTTGCGCACGCGCTGGGCGGCCGTATTGGGTGCTTTTGCCATGGGATGTTTCCTTCAAACGTTTCCGGCGGGCCGACGAGTGGTCATTTCTTGACCATGGCGCCGGACTTCTTCGGTCCCTTGCGGGTGCGCGCGTTGGTGCGCGTGCGCTGGCCGCGCACCGGCAGACCGCGGCGATGACGGAAACCGCGGTAGCAGCCGAGGTCCATCAGGCGCTTGAGGTCTCGCGCCGCAGGTCGCCTTCGATCGTGATGCGGCCGATCTCTTCGCGCAGGCGTTCCAGATCGGCGTCGGAGAGGTCCTTGATCTTGCGATCGAAGGGCACACCGGCAGCGGTGCAGATCTTCTGCGCCGTCGGCCGACCGATGCCGTAGATCGAGGTCAGCCCGATCTCGGTGTGCTTGTGCGGCAGGATGTTGATACCGGCAATGCGTGCCATGTCGAATGTCCTCTATGTTCTTGCTGTCCGCGCGCCTGGGGGCGCGGGTTCTTGCGGCCGGTGCGCCAGAGTCGACATCGACCCTCGCGCTGCCAGCCTCACCCTTGGCGCTGCTTGTGGCGCGGGTCGGTGCAGATCACGCGCACGACGCCATGGCGCCGGATGACCTTGCAGTTGCGGCACATCTTCTTGACCGATGCTGCGACTTTCATTTGCTTCTCCTCGACCCCGCGAAGGGTCTGTCTCGATGTTCAATACTTCACTTGGCGCGGAACACGATGCGCGCCCGGCTCAGGTCGTAGGGCGTCAGCTCGACCGTCACCTTGTCGCCCGGCAGGATGCGGATGTAGTGCATGCGCATCTTGCCGGAGATGTGGCCGAGAACGATGTGGCCGTTCTCGAGCTTGACGCGAAACGTCGCGTTCGGGAGATTCTCGAGAATCTCCCCTTGCATCTGGATGACGTCGTCCTTCGACATTCGCTTCGGTTCGGGTTCGGCGGTGGATGTGGTTTGGAAAGGGACGGGCGTCAACCCGCCTTGAAATTGGCCTTCTTCAGCAGCGACTCGTATTGCTGCGACATGACGTAGGACTGCACCTGGGCCCAGAAGTCCATCGTCACGACGACGATGATCAGCAGCGAGGTGCCCCCAAAATAGAACGGCACGTTGTACTTGAGAATCAGGAACTCGGGCAGCAGGCACACGACCGTGATGTAGATCGCCCCGCCGAACGTCAGGCGCGTCAGGATGCGGTCGATATGACGCGCCGTCTGGTCGCCCGGCCGGATGCCCGGAATGAAGGCGCCGCTCTTCTTCAGGTTGTCCGCCGTCTCGCGGCTGTTGAAGACGAGCGCCGTATAGAAGAAACAGAAGAACACGATCGCCGCGGCGTAGAGCAAGACATAGATCGGCTGGCCCGGAGACAGCAGGCTGGCCAGATCCTTCAGCCAGCGCATGCTCTCGCCGGTCGCAAACCAGCCTACCGCGGTGGCCGGCAGCAGGATGATCGACGATGCGAAGATCGGCGGGATCACGCCAGACATGTTGAGCTTCAACGGCAGGTGCGATGACTGCCCGCCATAGACCTTGTTGCCGACCTGGCGCTTGGCGTAGTTGACGAGGATCTTGCGCTGCCCGCGCTCGACGAAGACCACGAAGTAGGTGACGGCGATGACGACCGCGACGATGAAGATCGCAATCGGAATGTTCATCGCGCCGGTGCGAACGAGTTCGAGCAGGCCGCCGATCGCGCTCGGCAGGCCAGCCGCAATGCCGGCGAAGATCAGGATCGAGATGCCGTTGCCGAGGCCCCGCTCGGTGATCTGCTCGCCGAGCCACATCAGGAACATCGTGCCCGCCGTCAGGCTCACCATCGCCGTGATCCGAAAGCCGAAGCCCGGAGCGATGACGAGGCCAGGCGAGCTCTCGAGTGCGATCGCGATCGACAGCGACTGGAACAACGACAGTCCGAGCGTGCCGTAGCGCGTGTATTGCGTGATCTTGCGCCGCCCGGCTTCGCCTTCCTTCTTCAGCGCCTCGAGCGTCGGCACGACGTAGGTCATCAACTGCATGATGATCGACGCCGAGATGTACGGCATGATGCCGAGCGCGAAGACGGTGAAGCGCGACAGCGCACCGCCCGAGAACATGTTGAACAGGCTCAGGATGCCGCCCTGCTGGCCCTTGAAGAGCTGCTCCAGCGAGACCGGGTCGATCCCCGGCACCGGGATGTGGGCACCGATGCGGTAGACGACGAGCGCAAGCAGAAGGAACGTCAAGCGACGACGCAGGTCGCCGAACTTGCCGCTTTTTGCGAGTTGATTCGCGTTGGTTGCCACGTGGGGTCGGTTTCCTTGTGCGGGCCGCTCTGGTTCAGGCGACCGAGCCGCCGGCGGCTTCGATCGCCGCCTTTGCGCCGGCCGTCGCCGCGATGCCGGTGAGCGTGACCTTCTTCGTCAGCTTGCCCGCGGCGAACACCTTGACCGCGCGCACGAGCTCGGGCACGAGCCCGGCCTGCTTCAAGGTCAGGACATCGATCTCGGCGACCGGCAGCCGCTCGAGGTCGGAGAGGCGAATCTCGGCGTTGAAGCGAAGCGTGCGCGACTTGAAGCCGCGCTTCGGAAGGCGCCGCTGCAGCGGCATCTGGCCACCTTCGAAGCCAACCTTGTGATAGCCGCCAGCACGCGACTTCTGCCCCTTGTGGCCGCGGCCCGCGGTCTTGCCGATTCCACTGCCGATGCCGCGCCCAACGCGGCGCTTGGCATGCTTGGCGCCGGCCGCAGGCTTGATGGTGTTGAGTTCCATGTTCGTGTCCAGTCTTGCTGTGCGGCTCAGAGCACCTGCACGAGGTAGTCGACCTTGTTGATCATCCCGCGCACGGCGGGGGTGTCTTCGAGGACCGAAACGCTGTTGAGCTTGCGCAGGCCGAGGCCGCGCACGGTCGCGCGGTGCGAATGCCGCGTCCCGGCGATGCTGCGCACCAGCTTGACCTTGACCGTCTTCTTCTCGCTCATTTCCGTTCTCCGATTCGTTCGCGGCGCGCCGTTCAGCCAAAGATCTCTTCGACCGTCTTGCCGCGCTTGGCGGCGATCTCCGCCGGCGTGTTGGTGCGCGCCAGCGCATTGAGCGTCGCCCGCACGAGGTTGTACGGGTTCGTCGATCCGAGGCTCTTGGCCACGATGTCGGTCACACCCAGCACCTCGAAGACCGCGCGCATCGGGCCGCCGGCGATGATGCCGGTACCGGCCGGCGCGGGAGCGACAAGCACGTGTGCCGCGCCATGCTCGCCGACGACGCGGTGATGGATCGTGCCTTCCTTCAACGAGACCTTGATCAGGTTGCGCCGCGCGTCCTGCATCGCCTTCGTCACGGCGACCGGCACTTCCTTGGATTTGCCCTTGCCCATGCCGATGCGGCCATCGCCGTCGCCGACCACCGTCAGCGCCGCGAAGCCGAGGATGCGCCCGCCCTTGACGACCTTCGTGACGCGGTTCACCGCGATCATCTTTTCCCTCAGGCCGTCTTCGCTCGCTTCGGTCGGCGCACGGGGTTGAAACTTTGCCATTGTCGAATTCCTTGGACGATCAGAACTGCAGGCCGGCCGCGCGTGCGGCTTCGGCCAAGGCCTTGACGCGGCCGTGGTAGGCGTAGCCGGCGCGGTCGAAGGCAACCCGCTCGATGCCGGCCGCCTTGGCACGCTCGGCGATGCGCTGGCCCACGACTTGCGCCGCCGCTGCGTTGCCGCCCTTGCCGGCGGCGCCGAGTTGCTTGCGCAGGTCGGCCTCGGAGGTCGAGGCGCTCGCCAGAACGCGCGCACCGTCGTCGGAGATGACGCTGGCGTAGATATGCAGGTTCGAGCGGAACACCGTCAAGCGCGCGACACGCTGCTTGGCGATGCGGTTGCGGGTGGAGCGCGCGCGGCGTTGGCGCTGTTCGGACTTGTTCAACATTTTCGGGCTCCTTACTTCTTCTTGGTCTCTTTGAGAGTGACCTTCTCGTCGGCGTAACGGATGCCCTTGCCCTTGTAGGGCTCGGGCGGCCGGATGGCGCGCACTTCGGCGGCGACCTGGCCAACGGCCTGGCTGTCGGCGCCCTTGATCACGATCTCGGTCTGCGAAGGTGTCGTCACCGTCACGCCGGCCGGCATGTCCTTGACGACCGGATGCGAAAATCCGATCTGCAGGTTGAGCTTGGGGCCTTGCGCCTGGGCGCGAAAGCCGACGCCGACGAGCGTCAGCTTCTTCTCGAATCCCTTGCTGACGCCGTCGACCATGTTGGCGAGCAGGGCCCGCATCGTGCCCGACATCGCATCGGCACCCGGCGCGTCACCGATCGGCGCGACGACCAGCCGGCCGTCTTCCTTGCTGACCGAAACCATCGGGTTCGCGGCGCGCGCGAGCGTGCCGAGTGCGCCCTTGACGCTGATTTGCTCGGCCGAGATCGCCACCTCCACGCCTTGCGGGACGGCGATCGGCATTTTTCCTACGCGGGACATTGCAGCCTCTCCTGGGTCATACCTTGCGTGGCGCCGTCGATCACGAGACGTAGCACAGCACTTCGCCGCCGATTCCGTTCTGGCGAGCCTTGCGATCCGTCATCACGCCACGCGGCGTCGTGACGATCGCGACGCCCAGACCGTTCATCACGCTCGGAATGTCGTGGCGGCCCTTGTAGACGCGCAGGCCGGGACGGCTCACGCGCTCGATGTGCTCGATCACCGGACGCCCGGCGTAGTACTTCAGCGCGATCTCGAGCTGCGGCTTGGCGGCTTCGCCGCGGACGGCGAAATCGTCGATGTAGCCCTCGTCCTTCAGGACCTGCGCGATCGCCACCTTCAGCTTGGACGACGGCATCACGGCAACCGCCTTCTCTACCAACTGCGCGTTGCGAATGCGCGTCAGCATATCGGCGATAGGATCACTCATGCTCATGCGAATTTCTCCTGATCGGCCCGACTACCAGCTGGCCTTGATGATGCCGGGGATGTCGCCACTGAAGGCAAGATCGCGGATCTTGTTGCGGCCCAGACCGAACTTGCGGAAAGTCCCGCGCGGGCGCCCGGTCAGCGCGCAGCGGTTGCGCTGGCGCGTCGGGTACGCGTTGCGCGGGAGCTTTTGCAGCTCCAGGCGCGCGGCATA
>CAZVNC010000168.1:2890-5907 GCA_964628305.1 uncultured Ideonella sp. | reverse complement strand
AAGGCATGACGATGATGGTCGTCACGCACGAGATGGGCTTTGCGCGCAAGGTCGCGAATCGCGTGATCTTCATCGACGTCGGCGGCCGCATCCTCGAGGACTGCGCGAAGGAGGAATTCTTCGGCCATCCCGAGAATCGCCAGCCGCGCACCAAGGACTTCCTCGACAAGATCCTGGCGAACTAGACCGCGGTCGGATCGATAGCGCCTCTATCGCCCGAAAGCTTCAGTCCGCCTGAATGCGGATGCTGCGCAGCGCGAGCACCGCGGCGCCGAGCGCGAGCAGCGCGTACAGCGTCAGGCTCCAGTATTCGAACGGCACGCCGAGCAGCGACACCGCCGCCTCGGCGCAGGTCGCCGTCACCTTGAACATCGCCGGCCAGAGTGTTTCGAGGCGAAGCGCCGTGACGAGCGTATCGGCGAACGTCAGGTTGCAGGTGAACTGCTTGGCCGCGACCTCGTGCTGATAGACCGCCGCGAGGATGCCGGTGGAGGCGAACAGCAGGATCACGATGCTGAGTCCGAGCCGCGCGCGCCGCCAAGGCAGGAACGCGCAGACGACGCACAGCAGCGCGATGATCAGAAAGAGCAGCCGCTGCAGGACGCACCAGGGGCAGGGCCGCATGTCGAGCACGTACTGCGCGAACAGCGCGAAGCCGACCGCGAGCACACAGGCCAGCGCCATCGCGAGCGGCAGGCGCTGCGACGAGCGCCGCAGAAAGGCCGGGCTCACTTTGCTTCGGCGATCAGTTCGATCTCGACGCACGCGCCGAGCGGAATCTGCGCGACGCCGAACGCGCTGCGGGCGTGCGCGCCCTTGTCGCCGAAGACCTCGCCGAGCAGTTCCGAGCAGCCGTTGGTGACGAGGTGCTGTTCGGTGAACTCGGGCGTGCTGTTGACGAGGCTCATCACCTTCACGATGCGCATGACGCGGTCGAGGTCGCCGACGGCCGCGTGCAGTGTGCCGAGCAGGTCGATCGCGACCGCGCGCGCCGCCTGCCTGCCGGTCGCGGTGTCGATCTCGCGGCCGAGTTGCCCGACCCAGGGCTTGCCGTCGCGCTTCGCGATATGGCCCGAGAGGAAGACGAGATTGCCGCTGCGCACGAACGGCACATACGCGGCGGCGGGGGCGGCGATGGGCGGCAATTCGATGCCGAGGGTCTTCAGTCGATCGTAGACGGACATGCGCTGCGTGCTCCTTGATTGACCGTCGCGCGGCACCGAGCCTGCCGGCGCGCGAACCTCGGGTCGGACCCGGTGTGACGGCGTGCGGCAATCCTACACTGCCGGCATGCCGCACCCCTCGCTCGGCGCGCTGCTCGCTATCGCAGGTCTCGCCTGGCTCGTCGGCGTCGCGGTCCAGTTGCAGCAGGCCGAACTCTGGCCGTTGGGGCACTACGCGGCCGGAATCGCTCCGGCACTGGCCGCGGCACTCGCCGCGGCACGGGTTCGCTCGCGCCGTCTCGCCGCTCTGCTGTGCTTGCCGGCGGTCGCGGTCGCGGGGTTTGCGTTGACCGGGCTGAACGCAGCCTGGCGCCTGGCCGACGGCCTGGCGCCGGCCCTCGAAGGCCGCGACCTGCTCGTCACCGGGGTCGTTGCCGGCATGCCGCAGGCGACCTCGACCGGGGTGCGATTTCACTTCGAGATCGAGCAGGCCAGCCTCGCGGCGTCAGCAGTGCAAGTACCGCGTCGCGTGTCGCTCGCCTGGTACGCGGCGCGCGATGAAGACGACGCTTCGGTCGCCGAGCCGCCGCGCCAGACGCTGAGCGCCGGCCAGCGCTGGCGCCTGCAGGTCCGCCTGAAACAGCCGCACGGCAACGCGAATCCGCACGGCTTCGACTACGAGCTCTACCTTTTCGAGCAGGGCGTGCGCGCGACCGGCACCGTGCGCGACGGCGTCGCGCCGGTGATGATCGCGGCGGCCTCCGGCTTCGTCATCGCACGCTGGCGCCAATCGGTGCGCGACGCGCTGCTCGCCGGCGTAGGCGACGCGCGCGCGGCGGGCGTTCTCGCCGCGCTCGCGGTCGGTGATCAGGGGGCCATCGCGCGCGCCGACTGGGCCGTGTTTCGCGACACCGGCGTCGCGCACCTGATGTCGATCAGCGGCCTGCACATCACGATGTTCGCCTGGCTCGCGGCGCTGCTCGTCGCGCCGCTGTGGCGGCGCAGCACGCGGGCGATGTTGTGGCTGCCTGCGCAGCGTGCGGCGGCCTGGACGGGCGTCGCCGCGGCGCTCGGCTACGCGCTGTTCTCGGGCTTTGGCGTGCCGGCGCAGCGCACGGTGTGGATGCTCGCGACCGTCGTGCTGCTGCAATCGACCGGCCGGCGCTGGCCGTGGCCGCTGGTGCTGATCGCTGCGGCGGTGGTCGTCACGCTCGGCGACCCGTGGGCGCTGCTGCAGCCGGGGTTCTGGCTGTCGTTCATGGCGGTCGGGCTGTTGATGTCGTCCGAACCGGTGCGTGGCGCGGCGCCGCGCGTACCATCCGGCGCGGACCAGGGCCGCCTGCTGCGTTCGCTGCGGGCGGTGTGGCGCCACGCGCGTGCCGGGGTGCGCGCGCAGGCGATCGCGACGGTCGGCCTCGCGCCGCTGACGCTCGTCTTCTTCGGCCAGGTCTCGCTCGTCGGCTTCGCCGCCAACCTGGCGGCGATTACGCTCGTCACGCTCGTCATCACGCCGCTTGCACTGCTCGGCGCAATCTTCGCGCCGCTGTGGGCGCTTGGCGCCTGGGTCGTCGAAGCGCTCGTCGCGCTCCTGTACTGGCTCGCCGATCTGCCGCTTGCGGTCTGGAGCGTTCCCGCAGCGCCGCTCTGGGCGCAACTCGCGGCGCTGCTTGGCGCGCTGCTGATCGTGCTGCCGCTGCCGTGGCGGCTGCGCCTGCTGGCCGTGCCGCTCGCGCTGCCGCTGCTGCTGCCGCCGCGCGTGCTGCCGCAAGAGGGGCAGTTCGCGCTCACCGCCGTCGATGTCGGGCAGGGCACGGCCGTCCTCGAGCGGCGCCCAGTCGAGCGAGACGGCGTCGC
>CAZVNC010000168.1:0-2880 GCA_964628305.1 uncultured Ideonella sp. | reverse complement strand
GTCCTGCTGCGCACCGCAAGCCATCTGCTCGTCTACGACGCCGGGCCGCAGTACTCGCCCGACGCCGATGCCGGCGAGCGCGTGCTGCTGCCGCTGCTGCGTGCCATGGGCGAGTCGCGCATCGACCTGCTGATGCTGAGCCACCGCGACAGCGACCACATCGGCGGCGCGGCGGCGCTGCTTGCCGCGCTGCCGGTGGCTGCCATTTCGAGCTCGCTCGAAGCAGCCCATCCGCTGCTTCAGGCGGCGCCGCCGCATCGGCGCTGCGAGGCGGGGCAGCGCTGGCAGTGGGACGGCGTTGCGTTCGAGGTACTTCATCCGCAGCCGCAGGACTTCGAGCGCGTTCGCAAGCCGAATGCGCTGTCGTGCGTGCTGCGCGTTCAGGGGCGCGACGCGAGCGTGCTGCTTACCGGCGACAGCGAACGCCAGCAGGAGGCGGCGCTCGTCGCGGCAGACGCTGCCGCCTTGCGCAGCGACATGCTGATCGTCCCGCACCATGGCAGCCGAAGCTCGTCGAGTGCGGCCCTCCTCGATGCCGTGCAGCCAAGCATCGCGGTCATCCAGGCCGGCTACCGCAACCGCTTCGCCCATCCGGCGCCCGATGTCGTCGGGCGCTACCGGGAACGTGGCGTGAAGCTCATCGACAGTCCACGCTGCGGCGCCTGGGTCTGGGCGCCGCATGCGTCCACGGGCGAAGGTTCGGGGATCTGTCAACGCGATGTGGTCCGCCACTACTGGCAGCATCGCATCGCGGATCCGGCGCCGGCCGGCGGGACCGATTGACGACGCTTCGGGAACGACGGATGCAAGGCAGGTGCAGGGCAAAAAAATGCGCGGCAGGCTGCGAGCCTGCCGCGCAATGCTGTTCGCGTTCAGGTCGCGATCAGCCTTCCACTCGGTGGGGTCAGATCTCCGATGCGGTGCGCGCCGCCTGCGCGGTCGCGGTGAGCGTATCGCGCCGGCCGACAATCAGCATGCGCGGCAGGTGCTGTACGGTGGCGACGGCAGCGGCCTGACCTTGCGCGGTGACGACGACCGTAGGCAGTTGAACGACGGCCTGGCTGACGACAGCGGCGCGGGGCGTCGCCAGACTGTGGATGCCGGCGAGTTCCATCCCGGTCGCGAACACCGACGCGATGGCGATCAGCAGGACGGTCTTGAGGGAAGTCGATGCATTCATGGTGGGCTCCTTGGTCTGTGGCGTCGAGTGCGCTCCGTGCTCTCGATGGCCTCAGTATCGGCACCCCCTCCTCGCATTGCACGCCCGTTGCGACGGATTGCGCGAATCGCGCGATGAACTGCGTTCCGGGCCGACGATCGGCGCGCGCTGGTCCGCGGCGTGTTCAGCGCACCGCGCCGATGCGCTGCCTGATGGCCTCGCCGAGCTCGATCACCGCCATCGCGTAGTAGCTCGACTGGTTGTAGCGCGTGATCGCGAAGAAGTTCGACGTGCCGGCCACATAGCTCGGTGCGGCGGCGCCGTTCTGCAGTTCGACGAGGGCGAGCAGCCCGTCGTAGTGCTGCGCCTCGGGCGCGAGCTTTGCGCCGCGGGCGTCGAACTGCGCCGCGCTGAAGGTCGGCACGATGTCGGGGCCGAGCAGCAGCGCGCGGTCGGCGGCGTCGACCGGCACCGCGACGTCGAAGCGGGTCGGCACGCCGCGCCGCCAGCTGTATTCGGCCAGGTAGTGCGCGACGCTGCCGATCACGTCGGCGCTGCTGTCGCGCAGGTCGATGCGGTCGTCGGCGTCGAAGTCCACCGCGTGCCGGTTGATGCTGCCGGGCATGAACTGCGGCATCCCGAACGCGCCGGCGTAGCTGCCGCGCAGGGCGAGCGGGTCGCAACCGGCGCGCTGCGGCGTGCTGCGGCAATGGATGAAGAGCTGCTCGAGTTCGGCGCGAAAGAACGCACTTCGATCCCTTCCTGCGGCGGGGTAGTCGAACGCGAGCGTGGCGAGTGCGTCGATGACGCGATAGCCTCCCATCTGCTGGCCGAAGATCGTCTCGACGCCGACGATGCCGACGACGATCTCGGGCGGCACGCCGTAGACGTCTTCGGCGCGCAGCAGCCAGCCTTCGTTTGCGCGCCAGAACGCGACGCCGGCCGCGATGCGCCGCGGCTCGACGAAGCGGGCGCGGTAGGCGGCCCAGTTCTTCGCCGTGCCGGCCGGCGGCGGCGCGATCAGCCGGGCGACGCTCGGCTGATAGCGCGCGTCGGCGAGCGCCGCCAGTACCCAGGCGGTGTCGAGCCCGTTGCGCTCGGCGATCTCGATGCCGAAGCGCATCACGTCGTCGCGCTGAAGATAGTTCGCATCGTTGCGCGCCGGCTCGGTGTGGGCCGCGCTGCGGGTCGTCTGCTGCTTCGCCTTCTTGTGCTTGGACGCGGCAGCAGTTGCCGCAGCGCTCGCGAGTGCAAGCGCCATCACCGCGGCCGCGGCGGCTATCGTCCAGACACGCAAACGCATCGTCATGCTGCTGATTGTCGCCGCGCGAGGCGGCCCGCTTCGGCGCGCACGCTGCGCAGCACCGCGCGCGGCGGATCGCGGCGTCCGCTGCGGCCATAGCGCTCACGCTCGAGCGTTGCGAGCGCATCGGCGAGCGCAACGCCCGCCGCGCCGAAGCGTGAGCGCACGATGCCGGCGAGCCGGCCGGGCGATTCGTGCGCGCTGGCATCGATGCCTAGCGGGCGCAACGCGCGGCGCAGGCGTGCCGATTCGCGCGCCCAGGGCTCGACGCGCTGGCGGTCCCACCACGCATAGCCCGCGCCGGCCAGCGCGAGCGCACTCAGGGTGCCGATCAGCAGCAGCGCGAGATCCTGCCAGCTCGGCGCATCGAATCCAACGTCCTTCAACAAGTCGAGCTGCTGGCCGCGCGAGTAGTTCA
>CAZVNC010000167.1:2269-5914 GCA_964628305.1 uncultured Ideonella sp. | reverse complement strand
TCGACGGCTACGAGCCCTACAAGGGCGAGATCGCCGGGCGCAAGAACGGCGTGCTGATCAGCCAGGACGACGGCGAGGCGGTGACGTACTCGCTCGGCAAGCTCGACGACCGCGGCCGCATGTTCGTCAGTGCCGGCGACCCGCTCTACGAGGGCATGATCATCGGCATCCACAGCCGCGACAACGATCTCGTCGTCAACGCGGTGCGCGGCAAGCAGCTGACGAACTTTCGCGTCTCGGGCAAGGAAGACGCGATCAAGATCACGCCGCCGATCCAGCTCACGCTCGAGTACGCGGTCGAATTCATCGAGGACGACGAACTGGTCGAGATTACGCCGCGTTCGATCCGCCTGCGCAATCGCCCTCTGAAGGAGCACGAGCGCAAGCGTGCTTCGCGCGAAGCCGCCTGAGCGGCTTCACGCTGCGCGCGCTTGCGCTGCGCCAGGAACTTGGGCACCCCGGCCCCGCGCCGAGCGGGGGTTCCAGCATGAACGACGACCGGGCCGCCTTGCGGCCCTCTGCGAAGACGCCGATGACCCATCGCAAGGCGGTTGCGCTGATGATCCTGGTGACGCTGCTGTGGAGTACGGCCGGCGTCGTGACGCGGCATCTCGACTCTGCGCGCAGCTTCGAGGTGACCTTCTGGCGCAGTGCGTTCAACGCGCTGGCGTTGGCCATCGCGTTCACCGCGATGCGAGGCCCGGCGTTCTGGCGCCAACTGGTGCGCTCGCCATGGCCGGTGTGGGTGTCGGGCCTGTGCTGGTCGGTGATGTACACCGCGTTCATGGTCGCGATCACGATGACCTCGGTCGCCAACGTGCTCGTCACGATGTCGATCGGGCCGTTGCTGACGGCACTGATGTCGCGCTTCGTCCTCGGTCATCGGCTCGCCGGACGCACCTGGGGCGCGATCGGCGTTGCCGCGGCAGGCATTGCGTGGATGTTCGGCAACGAGGCCGGCGCGTCGAGCGCGGGCCAGTTGATCGGTATCGCGGTCGCGTTTTGCGTGCCGGTCGCCGCTGCGATCAACTGGACGTTGCTGCAGCATGTCCATCACGGCAAGGCCGAGCAGGGCAACGACATGATGAGCGCCGTGCTGATCGGTGCGCTGATCTCGATGCTCGGCGTGCTGCCGTGGGCGACGCCGTTTCAGGCCTCGGCGCACGATCTGACGCTGCTCGCGCTGCTCGGCGTGTTCCAACTCGCCGTGCCCTGCCTGCTCGTCGTTGGCGTCACGCGCGTGCTGCCTGGGCCGGAAGTGTCGCTGCTCGGTCTGCTCGAGGTCATTTTCGGCGTCACCTGGGCCTGGCTGTTCGCGGGCGAGCAGCCGAGCGTCGCTACGCTCGTCGGCGGCGCGCTCGTGATCGGGGCGCTCGTCGTGAACGAGGCGCTGGCGATGCGTGCCGCGGTCGACGAGATTGCGGTGAGCCCGATCGCCTGATCGCCTTTGCAGCGCCCGCCGGCCCGTCGCGCGGGATGGCGGGAGCGGGGAGATAGATGTCAGATCGACGCGCTGCGCAGCGTCGCGCCCGGCCGCCGCTCCGACGTCGGCACCGCAACCTCGCCCGCGCTGCGGCGCATGCCGTTGGCGAGTTCTTCGATTTCGTTGGCCAGCTTGTCGGCCAAGCCGAGCGCGCAGGCGATCAACCACGAACCGGTGCTGCGGTCTACATTGCTTTCCTGTTCCAGGAAGTGGTCCGCCGCCCGCGTTGCCGCATGCAACTGATGGGCGCGCACGCGCAGCCTCTGGAAGTCGAGCGACAAGGCTGCGTCGCTCGCGCTCGCCCGAATGTTCCTTGCCATGCCGTCGAGGTCGTCGGCGAGTTCGTCCGCGAGCGTTACGGCGCACGAAATCAGCCACGAACCGGTATCCCGATCGGTCTCGCTCTCCTGCGCGATGAAGTGATCGGCCGCGCGTGTCGCGGCGAGCAGTTGGTACGCGCGCCCGCCCAGCTGACGCATCATCGGGTAGGTCTCGCCGCTCGCCGCCTTCGCGCTGACCGATGTGCCAGCGGTGAAGTTGCCGTCCTCGTCTGCCATGCCCGGGAATGCGGCCGCTGCCGCGCGTTGTTCGCTTGCCATGATCTGCCTCGCCGCACTGGTCTGCCCGCATTCTGCCCCTGAACGCAGAGGATGCAAGCAGCCGCAGTGGCGCATAGCGCGCAGAATTTCCGGCTTCCAGCGCGCAGGACAAGCCTGCGGATCACGGTCGTCGGTGCTCTGTGCGCCGCGGGCGACAATGGCGGCCGTGCCGCGATCCGATTCTCCAACCGCCCAAGACTGCAATCCCTGGTGCCTGTCCGTTGCGCCGATGATGGACTGGACCGACTCGCACTGTCGCGTCTTCCATCGGCTGCTCACGCGGCGCACGCGGCTCTATACGGAAATGGTCACGACCGGTGCGCTGCTGCACGGCGACGTCGCGCGCCATCTCGACTTCGATGCGGTCGAGCATCCGCTCGCACTGCAGCTCGGCGGCAGCGAACCGGCCGATCTCGCGGCCAGCGTGCGGCTTGCGCAGCGCTGGGGCTACGACGAGGTGAACCTGAACTGCGGCTGCCCGAGCGAGCGCGTGCAGCGCGGCGCGTTCGGCGCCTGCCTGATGGCCGAGCCTCGGCTCGTCGCCGATTGCGTGCGGGCGATGCTCGATGCCGCCTGCGGCCTGCCGATCACCGTCAAGCACCGCATCGGCATCGACCGCGTCGAGGACTACGGCTTCGTGCGCGATTTCGTCGGCGCGCTGGCCGACGCCGGTTGCAGCGTCTTCATCGTCCATGCCCGCAACGCCTGGCTGCAGGGCATCAGCCCGAAGGAGAACCGTGAGTTGCCGCCGCTGCGCTACGAACTCGTGCATCGCCTGAAGCGCGAGTTCGCGGCGCTGACGATCGTGTTGAACGGCGGCGTGGGCGACGATGCCGCGATCGCCGAGCAGCTTCGCCATGTCGACGGCGTGATGCTCGGCCGGCGTGCATATCACGAGCCGTGGGCTATGGCGGCATGGGACGAACGCTTCTTCGGCGAACCGGGCCCGGCCGCGTCGCGCGAGGAGGTCGAAGCGGCGTGGGTCGCGTATCTCGACCGACTGCACGCGGCCGGCACGCCATGGCCGCGCGCGATGCGCCACGCGCTCGGGCTGTGGAACGGCGAGCCCGGCGCGCGCCGCTGGCGCCGGACGTGGACAGATCATCGGCTCAAGCTCGAGCTGCCGCGCAAGGTGGCCGCGATGGCGCGCGGATCGCGCACGCGCGGCGTGACGCCGGCCACGGTCGTCTGATACCAGGTCGGGTTCGCAACCGAAGGGCGGGTTGAAGTTTCAGGAGGTGACCCATGACCCTCGGCGCACCGGCATGGCCGTCCCCTGCTCGGGATGGCTGTTGTCAGGTTCGGATAGGGTACAGGCCTGAGCTGCAGCCTGATTTGACTGTCTCTGGTACGAAACCTGACCGTGGGCTATGCCGATCATTCCTTGGAGGACGCGTGTGATGACGAAGACCGTTCCCTGGTGGACTCTCGTTCCAACGGCGTTGTTCGCCGGTGTGGCCGTGTGGGCGATCGGCCCCGGAGTTGAGAACCCGTCTGGACAACATGTGACGATTGACTTCCCAGGTGGCGGCAGGATTGATGTTCGTTCAGAGCGCGAAGCAC
>CAZVNC010000167.1:0-2259 GCA_964628305.1 uncultured Ideonella sp. | reverse complement strand
TCATGACCAAGCTGTTCAGCAAGGACTTCAGCCGAAGCGGTGTCCTGGGCTGGTTGCGGGACAAGCACCATCTGTACTCTCTCGAGACCACAGAACTCGCGGAAGGTCTCAGCACAAGGCTGTGCGACCCAATTCCGGCCGAGCCCTTGGAAAATCGACTGGCCAAGGCAGAGGAATGCGCCTCGAAGCCGGCAGCGGCAGCTCTTCGTCGTCTTTCCCTCGAACGTACCGTGCCCTTCCACTACGTTGGTGTTCGCGTGCAGGCGGGCATTCAGGCAGAGAGCCGGCATCGTCCTGGGAGCGGGCGAGTGAACGTGTGCAGAACGGGGCGATTTGTCGCCCAGAGACTCCAGGTGATCGACCCCATCACAAACCGAGTGATCGAAGTCCAGGCGGCAGGCACATATGAATGCACGGTCGGCAAGTTCCCTGAGATTCAGTTGGATCCGGAGGATGCAGCTCGCCTATTCGGACGTCCGGCAGGTCAGTTTGAGGCCGTGATCGCAGTCGTCATCTGACCCGGCTTGAAATTCGCCCCAAGCGTGCCTTGCGTCAGGGTGGCGGCTGCATATCCCGCCGCGTCGCGAGCACGACGCCGACGATCGCGAGCCCGAACGCGATCGCGTGCGAACTGCCGAACGGCTCGCCGAGCACGAACACGCCGATCGCGGCGGCGCTGATTGGCAGCATCACGCTGTAGACGCCGGCCGACGCGGCCGGCACGTGCCTGAGGCCGGTCATCCACAGCCACACCGTCACCATGCTGGCGGCGAGTGCGTAGAACAGCAACAGGCCCCACATCGCGGGCAGGACGGCGCCGAAGTCGAACGAAAGCGCGATCCACGCGCCGAACGGTGTCACGAGCACCAGCCCCCAGAGGTTGACGATCGCGCTGATGCGCTTGGCCGAGACGCTCGCGGTGAGCCGTTTGCCGATCACGACGTAGCTCGCTTCGCAGAGCACCGCGCCGAGCAGCAGCGCATTGCCGAGCCAGAGCGACGCGGCCGTCGCCGGCGTTGCCGCGCTGGTCGCGTCGGGCTGCCGGGTGAGGGCGAGCAGCGCGATGCCCGCCATCGCGCAGGCGATGCCGAACGCCACGCGGCGCGCGATGCGCTCGCCGAGGAAAAGCCACGACAGCAGCGCGACCGCAGCCGGGATCGCGGCCATGATCACGCCCGCGGCGACGGCCGAGGTAAGGGCGATGCCGAACAGCATGCAGATCGAGAACAGGAAGTTGCCGAGAAAGCTTTCCCAGAACAGCAGGCGCCGGTCGTGGCGGTCGAGCGGCGCGTCCGTCGGCCCGCGCCGCAGCCAGCCCAGCATCGCGACGGCGGCGATCGCGAAGCGCAGCCAGGCGAGCAAGAACACCGGAAACACCGCGACCAGCAACTTGGACAGGCCGACATAGCTGCCGACCAGCGTCATGCTCAAAGCGAGGCTGCCATAGGCCCACCAGGGCGCATGCGCCGCGCGCTGCGGATGCGTTCGGTCGCTAGCCGGCGTCATCGACGACGCGCGCTCACTCGGCGTCGATCCGGATCCAGGTCGTCTTCAGCTCGGTGACCTTGTCGAACGCGTGCAGCGACTTGTCGCGGCCGTTGCCGCTTTGCTTGAAACCGCCGAACGGCACGGTGATGTCGTCCTCGTCGTATTGGTTGACGTGCACGGTGCCCGCCTTCAGGGCGCGCGCGACGCGGTGCGCACGGTTGATGTCGTGGCTCCACACGCTGGCCTGCAGGCCGTAGCTCGAGTCGTTGGCCATCGCGATCGCCTCGTCTTCGGTCTTGAACGAGATCACGCTCATGACCGGGCCGAAGATCTCCTCGCGGGCGATCTTCATGCTGTTGGTCACGCCTTCGAACACCGTCGGCTCGACGAAATAGCCGCCCGTCTCGGCGAGCGTCTGGCGGCCGCCGGCGCGCAGTGTCGCGCCTTCGCCGTGGCCGGCTTCGATGTAGCCGAGCACGGTGCGCAACTGCGTTTCGTCGACGATCGCGCCGGTCTCGGCATGCCCCGAAAGCGGATCGCCCGGCGCGTACTTCGGCGCCTCGGCCGCGACGACGTCGAGAAACTCGTCGGCGACGCTCTCGTGCACGAAGACGCGCGATGGCGCGTTGCAGCTTTCGCCCTGGTTGAAGAACATGCTGCCCGCGACCGTCTTCGCCGCGCGCGCGATGTCGCGGAAGTCGTGAAAGACGATGAACGCCGACTTGCCGCCGAGCTCGTTGTAGACGCGCTTGAGGTTGCTGCGGCCGGCGT
>CAZVNC010000166.1:0-5918 GCA_964628305.1 uncultured Ideonella sp. | reverse complement strand
CACTGGCCGGACCCGGACGCCGCAGCGCCGAGCGCGGGCGTCGCCCGCAGCGCGGCGCCCGGCTGCGATGCGGGGGCGGCGGGCGTTTCGCGCGGCCCGATCGTCGCCCGCACGCGGCCGCTCGGATTGGCCGGCGTCACCGCCGCCGGCCCGCCGCTGACGCTGAAGACTTCGGAGGTGTTGTTGTAGGTGATCAAGCTGCCAGCGGTTTCATCGGCGAGCGTCGCGCCACGAAAGCGGCGGATCACGGCGCGATCGACCAGACGCACGGTGTCGGCCTTGCCGTCGTATTCGATTCGTTCGGCCTCGCCCTGGATCGTTTCGTCGACGCCGTCGCGCTTCTGGCTGAACGTCGCGAGTTGGCCGGGCAACGCGGTCGCAACCCCGGACTGGTAGCCGTCCGGCGACTGGCGGATTTCGATCTTCGCCGCCCGCATCGTCATCGAGCCCTTGGTGACGACGACGTTCCCGGTGAAGCTGCCGATCTGCTTCAGGTCGTCGTACCGCCCGCTGTCGGCCTCGATATTGAGCGGCTTGTCGCGATCGGCCCGCTCGGCCTGCGCCGGCAAGGCAAGCACGACGCATGCCAGCGGGAGCAGGGTAATGCGCAGCAAGCGGCTGGCAACGAGGTCGCGATGGGCCTTGAGCATAGGGCACGAAAATTGCGTGCGATTCTAGCCGACCGCCCTCGGGCGACGGGTGCGGAGCAGGCCCGGGAAGAGCCTTGACTCAGGTCTTGGCGCGTGTGCGCTGGATCAGGTAGTCGGCGATGGCGAGCGAGCGCTGCAGCGATCCGGCCTTCGAAGGCGAGGTCATGTATCTGCCGGCGATGCCGATCGACGGCACGCCGTCGATCTTGTACGCCTGCGAGAGTTGCACCGCCTGCCGGGCCCGAGTCTGGACCGAGAAGCTGTTGTAGAAGCTCATGAACTTGACCGGATCGACGCCGTTCTTCTTCATGAAGGCGGCGATCTCGGTCGGGTTGTCCATGCGCTGGTGATCGACGTGGATCGCAGCAAAGACCTTGGCGTGTATCGAGTCGACGAGGCCCATCTCGTCGAGCGCGTAGTAGATGCGCTGTTGCGCGACGAAGGGTTCTTCGCGAAAGGCGACGTGCTCGCGGCGGAAGGCGACATCGGCAGGCAGCTTCTTTGCCCATGCCGCGAGCATCGGCTCGAAGGCATTGCAGTGCGGGCAGCCGTACCAGAAGAACTCGACGACGTCGATCTTGCCGTTGGCCGGCGTCGGCAGCGGCGGGTTGATCTCCAGGTAGTCCTTGCCTGCAACCGGAACGTCACCCTGGGCGACCGCCAACGGCAGGCCGGACGCCCACGCTCCGGCGGCGACGCTGCCGCGAACCACCGCGGTCGAAAACTCACGACGTTTCATGCTTGATCCTCATTGCAAATGACTTGGGTGGACACGCTTGCGACACGATTGGTTCAACGCTGGACGCGCACGATGGCCGCGTCGACCCCGGCGCCGGCCAGCCGCTCCTTGGCCGCATCGGCGTCCTCCTTGCGCTCGAACGGGCCGACGCGCACCCGGTAGACGGTTCGCCCCGCTTGTTCGCGCTCGGTCACCTTGGCTGTCATGCCGAGCAGACCGAGGTTGGCGCGCTGCTGCTCGGCATCGTCGCTGCGCGCGTAGGCGCCGGCCTGGACGAAGTAGTTCACCGGCTGAACGGTGGCCGGCACGGCCGACGCGGCGGCCGTGGCATCGCCGGCCGATCCGGCCGATCCGGCCGTCGTGCCGGTCGTGGCGCCGGTCGTCGCGACCGGGTTCGCGGCGCCTGCGGACGGTGTCGCGCCCGAAGCTGTGGCGGCCGCACTGCCGGGCTTGCGCGCGTCCTTGCCGGCAAGGGCCGCGTTCGGATCCCAGTTGCGGTTCTTTTCGGTCTGCGCGGCGTCCTGCTCGGCGCTGCGCTGCGGCACCTTGTCGATGAACGGCAGCGACACCTTCGTCATGTAGAGCGCAACCCCAAGCGCAAGCGCGAGCCCCGCGAGCAGGCCGACGATCAGGCCGAGGATGAACCCGCCGCGTTGACTCGAGCGTCCTGTGGTCGGCGCGGACCTACTCACTCAGCGCCTCGCTTCAGTTCATTCATTTGCACGGCCATTTCGTCGGCGCCCCGCCGCATTCGTCCGCTTCGATCCCCGCTGCGCGGGGCCCCTCTTTCGCGTCTCATGCGGCACCCTCCGATCTGGTTTCGCCGTCGCGCGCCATCGATTCCGGCGCGTCGACACCGAGCAGCGCGAGCACGTTGGCGATCACCTGGCGGGTCGCGGCGAGCAGCGCCAAACGTGCGCGGGAGAGCCCGGCGTCGTCAACCAGGAAGCGCTCGGCGCCGTAGTAGGAGTGGAAAGCCGCGGCGAGCTCGCGCAGATAGAACGTGAGGTCGTGCGGCGCGAGGTCGGCTGCGGCGCGGGCGAGGATCGCCGGAGCGTCGGACAGCGCGAGCATCAGCGCCGCCTCGGTCGGCGCCGTGAGCAGCGACAGATCGGCCGCGGCGAGGCGCGCGGCGCTTGCGCCGCCCTTGGCGAGCACCGAGCAGATCCGCGCATGGGCGTACTGCACGTAGTAGACCGGGTTCTCGTCGCTTTGCTTGACGGCCAGATCGACGTCGAACACGAACTCGGTATCGGCCTTGCGGCTGAGCATGAAGAAGCGCACCGCGTCGCGCCCGGTCCAGTCGACGAGGTCGCGCAGCGTGACGTAGCTGCCGGCGCGCTTGGAGATCTTCACCTCCTCGCCGCCCTTCATCACCGTCACCATCTTGTGCAGGATGTAGTCCGGATAGCCCTGCGGAATGCCGATGCCGACCGCCTGCAGCCCGGCGCGCACCCGCGCCACGGTGCCGTGATGATCGCCGCCCTGGATGTTGATCGCCTGCGTAAAGCCGCGCTCGAACTTCGCGATGTGGTACGCCACATCGGGCACGAAATAGGTGTAGGCGCTGACTTCTGCGGTCGCCGGGCCGGCGCCTTCGGGCGCCGACTTGCGCATCACGCGATCCTTGTCGTCGCCGTAGTCGGTCGTGCGCAGCCACAGCGCGCCGCCCTCTTCGTAGGTCTTGCCGGACGCAACGAGGCGGCGCACCGTATCCTCGACGCGGCCGCTCGTATACAGGCTCGATTCGAGATAGTAGTTGTCGAAGCGCACGCCGAGCGCCTTCAGATCCAGATCCTGTTCGCGCCGCAGGTAGGCCACGGCGAACTGGCGGATGCCGTCCAGGTCGTCCGGGTCGCCCGACGCGGTGAACTCGCGGTCGTCGGCGTGCACCGACTGCTTGGCCGCGAACTCGGCCGCAACATCGGCGATGTAGTCGCCGTTGTAGGCCGATTCGGGCCAGCCGGCGTCGCCAGGCGCGAGGCCCTTCAGGCGCGCCTGCACCGAGGCGGCCAGAGTCGCGATCTGCGCGCCGGCGTCGTTGTAATAGAACTCGCGCGTCACGTCGGCGCCCTGCCATTCGAGCAGGTTGCAGATCGCGTCGCCGAGCGCCGCCTGGCGGGTGTGGCCGGTATGCAGCGGGCCGGTCGGATTGGCCGAAACGAACTCGACGATCACCTTGCGCGGCGCTTCGCCGGCCGGCAGCGTCGGGCGGCCGTATTGCGCACCCGCTTGCAGGACTTCGGCGACGACCGCCTGTTTCGCCGCCGCCTTCAGCCGCAGGTTGATGAAGCCGGGGCCGGCGATCTCCATCGCGTCGACCCATTGCGCGAACGCCGGCTGGCGCGCGAGCAGGCCGACAAACTGCTGCGCAAGTTCGCGCGGATTGCGTCCGAGCGGCTTGGCAAGCTGCATCGCCGCGGTGCACGCCAGATCGCCATGCGCCGCCTGCTTGGGCGATTCGAACGCGGGCGTCAGGGCCTGGCCGGGCGCGAGTTCGGCGAGCGCCTGACCGAGTGCCTGCAGCAGCGCCTGCTTGACGGCCTGCATCAGCGAACGCAGAGCCGCGTGCGCAGCGATTGCTTGCGGGCAAAGGGGAGGTCGGCCATGCGGCGCATTCTAGTTTGGCCGGCTGGGTGCGGGCTGGCTGCGGACTGGGCTGCAAATCCGGCGCTGTTCGCCGCAACGTCGCGCGCTGCCCGATGCGACCATCCTCCGGTGCCCTCCGATTGCCTCGGCCGGGTGCGCTCGAACGCACCGCGTGTTTGTCGACCCCAAGCCATGACCGCCACCTCCATCGCCGCGCCGGACCTGTCCGCGCTTCCCGCGCGCATCGGCAAGTACCGCATCCTGCGCCGCCTCGGCGAGGGCGCGACGAGCGAGGTCTTCCTCGGCCACGACGACTTCCTCGGCCGCGACGTCGCGATCAAGCGGGTGCGCGCGAGCGCGCTGGCCGACGCCACCGACGGCCGCTACTACGAGCGCTTCTTCGCCGCCAAGCCGCCCTCGTCGGCCGCCTCGAGCATCCGAACGTGGTGCAGATCTTCGACGCCGTCGCCGACCCGCACGAGCCCTACATCGTGATGGAGTACGTCGAGGGCAGCACGCTGCGGCCATACTGCCGCGCCGACCGGCTGCAATCGCTCGAACTGATCGTCGAGCTCGGCTTCAAGTGCGCGATGGCGCTCGGCTACGTCTATCGCCAGGGGCTGATCCACCGCGACGTGAAGCCGGCGAACCTGCTCGTCACGCTCGCCGACGGCAGCATCACCGACGTCAAGGTGACCGATTTCGGCAGCGTCCTCAACACCCGGTCGGACGCGACGCAGGTCTATCGCGTCGGCTCGCTCGCCTACATGTCGCCCGAGCAGCTCGACGGCAGCGCGCTCGACTGCCGCGCCGACATCTATTCGCTCGGCGCCGTGCTCTACCACCTGATCGCCGGGCGGCCGCCGTTCGGCGCCCAGGAGCAGGCCGCGCTCGTGAACCAGATCTATCACCAGGCGCCGGTCGCGCCGAGCGCGCTGCGCGCCAACGTCAGCGCCAGCGTCGACGCCGTGATCCTGCGCGCGCTCGCCAAGCAGCCGCAAGACCGGCAGGCGGACTGGGACGAGTTCTCGCAGGCGCTCTCGGCGCTGATCACGAACCGCGAAGTGCCGCGCGGCCAGTTGCAGGGCGTGCTCGACTCCGAGCGCTTCACCTTGCTGCGCAGCCTGGAGTTCTTCGCGAGCTTCGGCGATGTCGAGCTCTGGGAGGTCGTGCATCGCGCGAGCTGGCAGCGCCTGAGCTACGGGCACGCGCTCTACCGCAAGGGCGAGGAAGGCCGCAGCTTTCACATCGTCGCCCAGGGCGAGGTGGAAGTCTTTCGCGACGGCCAGAAGGTCGCGCAGCTCGGCGCCGGCACCTCGGTCGGCGAGATGGCCTACCTCGCGCCGAGCGTCGAGTTGCGCATGCACAGCGCTGATGTCGTCGTCAGCAAGCCGGCGACGACGATCTCATTCACCCCCGAGACGCTCGCCCAGGTCGGCCCGCGCTGCCGCCACCAGTTCGACGAGGCCTTCATCCGGGTTCTGGTGCGCCGCCTGCACGCCGCGCACGAGGCGCTCGCGCATCCGCGGCGCATACTCTGAACCGGCCGGCGCAGCGGCGTTGCGGCGCCGCATCACGCCGGCTTGTGCGACGGCCTGCGCGAATGCTCCAATACGCGCGGCGCGGCTTTGGCCATCCTCCTGCCAGTCCGTTTGCCCGCCCGGGAGTACCAGACTCCCGCTTCCTCACCTGCTGGAGCCTTCCGATGAAAACGATCCTCGCTGCCTTCGCCTTTGCCCTTGCGGCGCTCGCCACTCCGGCGCTCGCCGCCAACGACTGCGAAGCGCAGGCCGCGCAGAAGAAGCTCGCCGGCGCGGCGAAGACGAGCTTCCTGAAGAAGTGCGAGGCCGACGCCGGCGCTGCCGATGCGCACGCCGGCTCCGCAGCCTGCGATGCCAAGGCCGACGAGAAGAAGCTGGCCGGCGCCGCCCGCACGAGCT
>CAZVNC010000165.1:0-5921 GCA_964628305.1 uncultured Ideonella sp. | reverse complement strand
CGTGGGGCTCGCAGTCTAGAACACTGGGAAATGCGCTCTGGCCGGAACGCAACACCTCGGCCGGCGATGCCACGTTCAAGTCTAGAACACTGGGAAATGCGCTCTGGCCGGAACGAGCGTCACTGCCCGAAGCTTCGCGTGTCGAGTCTAGAACACTGGGAAATGCGCTCTGGCCGGCGCCCGATCAGGTACGCCAGCATTCAACCCCGGCCGCAGACCCCCGCCGCCTGCGGCATCGCCGAGCCTTCCTTCTTCTGCGTCAGCGCGACGCCGTTCTTCACGGCGACGATCTCGGCGAGGATCGCGACCGCGATCTCGCCCGGCGTCTTGCTGCCGAGATCGAGGCCGATCGGACCGTGCAGGTGCCCGATCTCGTCCTGCGACAGATCGAACATCGCGAGGCGCTCCTTGCGCGCTGCGGTGTTGCTGCGCGAGCCGAGCGCACCGACGTAGAACGCGGGCGACTTCAGCGCCTCGAGCAGCACCAGGTCGTCGAGCTTGGGATCGTGGGTGACGGCGACGACGGCGCTGTGCGGATCGAGGTGCAGTTCGACCGCCAGGTCGTCCGGCATCGCCTTGCTGAAGGTCGTGCCGGGGACGTCCCAGGTCAGGTGATATTCCTCGCGCGGATCGCAGCAGATGACCTCGAAGTCGAGCGCGAGCGCCATGCCGGCGAGCACGCGCGAGAGCTGCCCGGCGCCGATGATCAGCATCCGCCAACGCGGGCCGAACAGCGCGCGCAGGCGCGTGCCGTCGAACTGGAACTTTTCGCCGCGCGCAGCGGGCTCGACGTTCACCTCGCCGCTCGCCAGATCGAGCGTGCGGGCGACGAGTTCGTGGCGCGCGGTGCGCGCGAGCACTTCGTCGATCCAGTCCACTTTCACGAGCGGCTCCTGCACCAGGCGCAGATTGCCGCCGCACGGCAGGCCGAAGCGCGCCGCTTCCTCCTTCGTCACGCCGTACGTGATCAGCGAGGGGTGGCCGACGCGCTCGCCGTTGCGCACGCGGTCGATCAGGTCGTCTTCGACGCAGCCGCCGGAGACCGAGCCGGAGACCAGGCCGTCGCCGCGCATCGCGAGCAGCGCCCCGGGCGGGCGCGGCGCCGAGCCCCAGGTCTCGATCACCGTGACCAGCCACACCTTGTGGCCCTGCTGGTGCCAGTCGCGGGCCTGTTGCAGTACCTGAAGATCGAGGCTGTCCATGTCCGCCCTCCTATCGCGAGAGGAAGTACCAGATCGCCAGCACGATGGCGGCGCCGACGACCCACCAGACGATCCTGCTGCCGCCGCGACGCGCTTCGGCGGCGGCCGGTGCTGGCGCTGCGGCGGCGGCCTCGGCCGGCCGCAAGCGCGCCTCGAAGGCATCGAAGAAGTCGGCCGTCATCTTGCCGGCGGCGGCGTCGATCAGACGCGAGCCGACCTGCGCCATCTTGCCGCCGACCTGGGCACGGGCGGCGTACCTGAGCCGCGTCTGCGCGCCCTCTTCGGCGAGCGTGACGTCGGCCGAGCCCTTGCCGAAACCGGCGACCCCGCCCTGGCCGTCGAAGTTGATCGTGTAGCTGTGCGGCGCCTGGATGTTCGTCATCTGCAGGTTGCCCTTGAAGCGCGCGCTCACCGGGCCGATCTTGACCGCGACGAGCGCCTTGAAGGCGTCTTCGCCACTGCGCTCGAGCGACTCGCAGCCGGCGATCGACGCCTTCAGCGCTTCGGGGTCGTTCAGCGCCGCCCAGGTCGCCTGGAGCGGTGCGGGAATGAGTCGTTCGCCCGTGAGTTCCATGATTTCAGTGTAGGTGAAAGTGGGTAGGCGATCCGGGTTTACGTGTATGCCCGCGCAGCGCGCGTCCGAGGTCGGCGAGGCTTGCGAGGTTGTGCACCGGCAGGAAGCGGTCGACGTGCGGCAGCAGCGCCCGCACGCCGGCGGCGCGCGGCTCGAAGCCCTCGAAGCGCAGCAGCGGATTGAGCCAGACGATCTGGTGCGCGTTGCGCCGCAGTTGCGACGCTGCGTGCGTGAGGTCGCCTTGCTCGTCGCGGTCGAGGCCGTCGGTGACGAGCAGCAGCGCGGCGTTCGCGCCGAGCAGGCGGCGCGCCCAGCGCTGGTTGAACTCCTCGATGCACGACGCGATGCGCGTGCCGCCGCGCCAGTCCTTCACCAGGCTGTCGGCGAGCTTGATCGCCTCGTCCGGGTCGCGGTTCTTCAGCGCGCGCGTGATGTTCGTCAGCCGCGTGCCGAAGGTCAGCGTGTGCACCCGCAGGTGGCGGCGTGTCAGGCCGTGCACGAAGTGCAGCAGCAGCCGTGCATAGCGGTCCATCGAGCCCGAGATGTCGAGTAGCACGACGAGCGTCGGCAGCTCGCGGCGCGGGCGGCTGAACGCCGGCGCGAGCGTCTGCGGCTGGCGCGCCATGCGCAGCAGCGTCGCCCGCAGGTCGATGCCGCCGCGCGGCGCCGGCGCGTGGCGGCGCCGTCGCACCGGATCGACGGGCAGCGGCAGTTCCTCGGCGAGCTTCTTCGCCAGCTCGAACTCGGCCGCCGTCATGGTCTCGAAGTCGGCGCGCTGCAGCCGCTCGCGGTCGCTGAAGGTGAAGCTGGTGTCGAACTTCAGCTCTTCCGGCGCCGTGTTGTTGGCCGGGTTCGGCGGCTCGGGTGGGCGCGGCGCGGCAAGCGCCTCGGCAATCCGGTTCGCGCGCGGCGGGCGGTGCTTCTCGCCGCGGCCGGTGACCTTCGGCAACAGCAGGTACATCAGCTGCTCGAGCAGCTTCGGATCGCGCCAGAAGGCCTCGAATGCGGCGTCGAAGATCGGCTGCTGTTCGTGGCGGTCGAGCATCACGGCCGAAAGCGCGGCATGCACATCGTCGCGCCGCTCGAGGCCGTCGGTCTCGACTGCCGCCATCGCGGCGAGCACCCGGTCCGGCCCGACCGACAGCCCGGCGCCGCGCAACACGCGCGAGAAGTGGACGATGGTCTCGGCGATCACCGCGGCAGCCTGCGCATCGCGCGGCGCCGCCTACCCGGCGTCGAGCAGCGCGTTCGCGCGCAGCTCGTCGAGCAGCTTCGTCAAGTCGCCGCTTTGCAGCTTGACGATGTCGTCCTGGTACTTGAGCAGCACCCCGAGCGTGTCGTGCACCGTCGCCGGATCGAGGCGGATCGCGTTCAGCGCGACGAGCGCATTCGTCCAGTCGATCGTTTCGGCGACGCCCGGCGCCTTGAAAAGGTCGAGCCTGCGCATGCGCTGGACGAACTCGACGACCTGCACGTAGAGCCGCTCGGCCGCGCCGGGCGCCTTCAGCCGCACGATCTCGAGTTCGCGCTCGACGCTCGGGAACTCGACCCAGTGATACAGGCAGCGGCGCTTCAGCGCATCGTGGATCTCGCGCGTTCGGTTGCTCGTGATGATCGTGATCGGCGGCGCCTTCGCGCTCACCGTGCCGAGTTCGGGGATCGTGATCTGGTTCTCGGCCAGCACCTCGAGCAGGAAGGCGTCGAACGGCTCGTCGGCACGGTCGATCTCGTCGATCAGCAGCACCGGCGATCGCTCCTGCGTCAACGCCTGCAGTAGCGGTCGCTCGATCAGCATCTCGCGCGCATAGAGGTTCTTGACAAGCGCCGCGCGATCGACGTCGTGCGCCGCCTCGGCGAGCCGGATCTCGATCATCTGGCGCGCGACGTTCCATTCGTAGGCGGTCTGCGCGACGTCCAGCCCTTCGTAGCACTGCACCCGCAACAGCGTCGTCGCGAGGCAGCGCGCGAGCGTCTTGCCGAGTTCGGTCTTGCCGACGCCGGGCTCGCCTTCGAGGAACAGCGGGCGGTGCAGCGTCAGGCTCAGGAACATCGCCGTCGCGAGCCGGCGGTCGCAGATGTAGCCCTCGGTCGCGAGCAGTTCGATGACCGCATCGACCGATGCAGGCAGATTCAACGCTGACGTTTCGTTCATGGCGAATGCAAACGGGTCACGCCGACGGCTGCCGGCATGACCCGCGGGTTGCGTGGGGTTCGCTCTTCAGCGCGCAAGCGCAGCGGCCACCGCGCGCGACGCCATCACGCTGATCATCGCCGCGCGATAGGCCGCCGAGGCGTGGAGGTCGCTGTTGATGTCGGTCGCGGGCATCTTGACGGCCTTCGCCGCCGCCGCGGTGAAGCTGGCTTTCAGCGCGTCCTCGAGCGGCGCGGCGCGAAACACGCTGCTCTTGGCGCCCGTCACCGCAACGCGTACGCCGCCCGCGCCCTGGCTCACGAACACGCCGACCAGCGCGAAGCGCGACGCCGGCTGCTTGTATTTGACGTAGGCAGCCTTCTGCGGAATGGGGAAGCTCACCGAGGTGATCAGCTCGCCCGGCTGCAGCGCCGTTTCGTACAGGCCGGTGAAGAACGCATCGGCCGCGATCGCGCGCTTGTTGGTGTTCACCGTCGCGCCGAGCCCGACGACGCCGGCCGGGTAGTCGGCCGCCGGATCGGCATTCGCGATCGAGCCGCCGAGCGTGCCCATGTTGCGCACCATCGGGTCGCCGATGCCGCCGGCCAGTTCGGCGAGCGCCGGAATCGCCTTTTGCACCTCGGCCGAGCGCGCGACGGCGGAATGCGTCGTCATCGCGCCGATGACGACGTTGGCGCCGTCGACCTTGATGCCCTTCAGATCGGCCGCGCCGCCCAGGTCGACGAGGCGCTCGGACGCGGATAGACGCAGCTTCATGGCCTGCACCAGGCTCTGGCCGCCGGCCAGATAGCGGGCGTCGCCCTGCAGTGCCGCGACGGCCGCCGCGGCGTTGGCGGGACGTTGATAGTCGAACGTATACATGCTTGTTGACTCCTTGGGTTCGGGCCGTCAGGCGATCTTGTTGGCAACGCGCCAGACGCGCTCAGGTGTGGCCGGCATCGCGATGTCGGCCACCCCCAGCGCGTCGGTCAGCGCATTGATGAAAGCCGGCGGCGAGCCGATCGCGCCGGCTTCGCCGCAGCCCTTGACGCCGAGCGGGTTGTGCGTGCACGGCGTGACGGTGTGATCGACGGTGAAGCTCGGCACGTCGTCGGCGCGCGGCATCGCGTAGTCCATGTACGAGCCGGTCAGCAACTGGCCCGACTCGGGGTCGTAACGGCAACCCTCGAGCATCGCCTGGCCCAGGCCCTGCGCGATGCCGCCGTGCACCTGGCCGGAGACGATCATCGGGTTGATGACGTTGCCGAAGTCGTCGACCGCGGTGAACTTGACGACTTGCGTGCGCCCGGTTTCGGGATCGACCTCGACCTCGCAGATGTGGCTGCCGGCCGGATACGTGAAGTTGGTCGGATCGTAGAACGCGTTCTCGTTCAGGCCCGGCTCGAGCTTGTCGAGCGGGTAGTTGTGCGGCACGTAGGCGGTGAGCGAGACGCTGCCCCACGGCACCTTCTTGTCGGTGCCGGCGACCTTGAACTCGCCGTTCTCGAACTCGATGTCGGTGTCCGCCGCCTCGAGCAGGTGGGCGGCGATCTTCTTGCCCTTGGCGATCACCTTGTCGACCGCCTTCACGATCGCGGTGCCGCCGACGGCAAGAGAGCGGCTGCCGTAGGTGCCCATGCCGAACGGCACACGGCCGGTGTCGCCGTGCACGATCTCGACGTTCTCGATCGGAATGCCAAGCTTGGCCGAGACGACCTGCGCGAACGTCGTCTCGTGCCCCTGGCCGTGGCTGTGCGAACCGGTGAAGACCGTCACCGTGCCGGTCGGATGCACCCGCACCTCGCCTGCCTCGTACAGGCCGGCGCGGGCGCCGAGCGCGCCGGCGATGTTGGACGGCGCGAGGCCGCAGGCCTCGATGTAGCAGCTGTAGCCGAGGCCGCGCAGCTTGCCGCGCGACGCTGCCTCGGCCTTGCGCGCCGCGAAGCCTGCGACGTCGGCAATCTTCAACGCCTTGGCCAGATGCGCCTCGTAGCCGCCGGTGTCGTAGGTCAGG
>CAZVNC010000164.1:2594-5941 GCA_964628305.1 uncultured Ideonella sp. | reverse complement strand
GTTGAGCGCGGCGAGCACCGCGATGCGCTCGCGCGCCTTGACGCGCCCGGCGTCGCGGATCGCGCTCATTTCGCTGTCGACGCGGCTCACCGCGGCAAGCAACGGGCGCTCGCCGCCTTCCGGGCAGCCGAGGACATAGCTCTGGCCCATGATCGTGACTTCGATCTGCTTCACGGATTCGCTCCGTTTGCAGCGTCGATTGGCTTGTCGGCCGGCGGGTCGGCGGGCAGCCGCGTGAGCAAGGCGTCGATGCGGTTGCGCGCCGCGTTCAGCCGCGAGCGCAGGCTGTCCCGTTCCTGCGTGACGCCGGCCAGTTCCTGCTCGAGCAGCGTCGCGGTGCGCTGCAGTTCTTCGTGCCGCAGCAGCAGGCGTTCGACGCGTTCGGCGAGGTCTTCGACAGTGGTCATCGTGCGTTTCTGGGACACATGGCGTGGAGCGCTTCGATTGTAGGGGTGTGCCGCCTCAGGCCGTGGTCTTCGGCTCGTAGTCACACCATCGGGCGACGACGCACCGCCAGCACTGCGGCTTGCGCGCCAGGCACACATAGCGGCCGAGCAGGATCAGCCAGTGGTGGGCGTCGATCGCGTACTGCGTCGGCACGCGGGCGAGCAGGCCTTGTTCGACCTGCAGCGGATCCTTGCCGGGCGCGAGCCCGGTGCGGTTGGCGACCCGAAACACATGCGTGTCGACGGCACAGGTCGGCTCGCCGAAGGCGACATTGAGGATCACGTTGGCTGTCTTGCGGCCCACTCCGGGCAGCGCCTGCAGTGCTTCGCGCGTGCGCGGCACCTGGCCGGCGTGCTGCTCGACGAGGATGCGGCAGGTCTGCATCAGGTGGCGCGCCTTGTTGCGGTACAGGCCGATAGTGCGGATGTGAGCTGCGACGCCTTCCTCGCCGAGCGCGAGCATCTGCTGCGGCGTGCGAGCGACGAGGAACAGCCGTCGCGTCGCCTTGTTCACCCCCGCGTCGGTCGCCTGCGCCGAGAGCAGTACGGCGACGAGGAGTTCGAACACGCTGCTGTACTCGAGCTCCGAGATGGGTTGCGGATTCGCCGCCTGCAGCGCGGCGAAGAACGGTTCGACATCGACCTGCTTCATTGCGCCCGCTCCCGCGTCTGGCGTGCGCGCAGCAGTGCGGCTTCGATGATCGCCCGCGTGTCCGAAGGCGCATCCGAGGTGGCGATCGCCGCTCCCGCCTCCGAGCCACTGCGGGCCCGCGCAACGGCGCTCAGGCGGGCGTCGGATTGCGCTTGCATGCACTCGAGCCGCGCAGTGCGCGCGGCGTACCGTGCCCGGGCCCGCGTCGCCTGCGCCGCGCTCCATGCCGCCCAGCCGGTGAGCGGACTCGAGACGTCGATCATCGCAATGCAATCGACCGGGCAGGCCGGCACGCACAGCTCGCAGCCGGTGCATTGCTCGCCGATCACGGTGTGCATTCGCCTGGACGCACCGAGGATGCAATCGACCGGGCAGGCCTGGATGCACAGCGTGCAGCCGATGCACGCGCCTTCGTCGATCAGCGCGAGGCGCAGCGGCCCTTCGGCGCCGTGCGCGGGGTCCAGTGCAAGCAGCGGGCGGCCGCTGATGCGGGCGAGTCGGGCAATGCCTTCGGCACCTCCCGGCGGGCAGCGGTTGATGCCGGCCTCGCCGGCCGCGATCGCGCGCGCATAGCTGCGGCAATCGGGGTAGCCGCAGCGCGTGCACTGCGTCTGCGGCAGCGCGTCGTCGAGTCGATCTTCGAGGTTGTCTGCGCTCACGCGCCGATTATCGGCGCGACTTCGCGGCTCGCTTGGACGTCGGCGTGCTGCGCGCGGCTTGGGCGAGTTGCGTCCGGCGCGACTTTGCTGCGCGCAAGTCGGTGACCGAGCCGGACTGGGATTGCGCCGTCACATGGTAGGCCGAGATGAAGCGCCGCACTTCGGGGTAGACCTTCTCGCGCCAGCGCCGGCCCGAGAAGATGCCGTAGTGGCCCGCGCCCATTGCGTCGTAGCGGAAGTGGTCGGCTTCGGCAATGCCGTGACACAGCGCGTGCGCCGCGTGGGTCTGACCGGCGCCCGAGATGTCGTCAAGCTCGCCTTCGATCGTCAGGAGTGCGCTGTCCGTGATGTCCTGAGGGCGAACGAGTTCGCCGCCGACCCGCCAGGTGCCGTTGACGAGGGCGAAGTCCTGGAACACGGTCTTGATCGTGTCGAGGTAGTACTCGGCCGGCATGTCGAGCACGGCGTTGTATTCGTCGTAGAACTCGCGGTGCGCATCGGCGTTGTCGCCGTCGCCGCGCACCAGATCGAGGAAGAAGTCGTAGTGCGACTTCATGTGCCGGTCCGGGTTCATCGCGAGAAAACCCGCGAGCTGCAGGAAGCCGGGGTAGACGGGCCGGCCGCTGCCCGGATAGTTCTCGGGGACCCGGTAGACGACGTTGTTCTCGAACCAGCCGTGCGCCTTGTTAGTCGCCAGGTTGTCGACGCTCGTCGGGCTCAGTCTGGCGTCGATCGGGCCGCCCATCATCGTCAGCGTGCGCGGGGTCGGCTCGCCGCGCGTCGCCAGCAGCGAGACCGCGGCGAGCGTGGGCACCGTCGGCTGGCAGACCGAAATCACGTGCACGTTCTCGCCGATGTGGCGGATGAACTCCTGCACGTAGTGCACATAGTCGTCAAGGTGGAACGGGCCCGCCGAGGCAGGGATCATGCGGGCGTCGGTCCAGTCGGTGATGTAGACCTTGTGGTGCTGAAGAAGCGCGCGCACCGTGCCGCGCAGCAGCGTCGAGTGATGGCCCGACAGCGGCGCGACGACGAGGACGGTCGGCTGATCCTTCATCGCCGTCAGCATCGGCGCGTCGTCGGTGAAGCGCTTGAAGCGCAGCAGGCGGCAGAAGGGCTTCTCGAGAGCGACGCGCTGCTGAACCGCGATGTCGACGCCGTCGACGGTCACGGTGTGGATGTTGAATTCGGGCTTCTCGTACTCCTTCGACAGCCGGTGCATCAGGCGCAGGCCGGCCGCGACGCGCGGCGCGAGCGGCGTGTGCGCGAACGGCGAGAGCGGGTGGTTGTAGAGCTTGGCCGAGGTGTATGCGAATTCCGAGAACGGGCTCAGCAGGGCGCGCTGGGTTTCATAGATCTGATAGAGCATGGCTTCTCCTCGTGGGGGCGGTTTGCCGCGGGTGGCGTAGCGTCAGTGCCAGCCGAGCTCCGTCTGTCGAACCGTTCGACCGCAAGTTTGCTGCGTCGCACCATTCTAGTGATTTCGCTCGATGTAAGCTGTCGTTTCGACCGGGATTAACCCGCTCTTTACGCGTCTGACGCGCATCGGCAACGCCAACTTGTCACGGAGACGACAATCTTCGGCAACCT
>CAZVNC010000164.1:0-2584 GCA_964628305.1 uncultured Ideonella sp. | reverse complement strand
CGGACCCACCCGGGGGGGGCCGGGGGGGGGGGGGGGGCCCCGCCGAACCCGGCTGCTCGACTACCGGGCGCTGACGGCGGCGATCGCTTTCGCGACGACGTCCAGATTGGCGCGGTTGAGCGCCGCGACGCAGATGCGCCCCGAATCGACGCCGTAGATGCCGTATTCGTTGCGCAGACGCTGCATCTGGGCGGCCGAGAGCCCCGAGTAGCTGAACATGCCCTGCTGGCGCAGGACGAAGCCCATGTCGCGCGTCAACCCCGCGGCACCAAGCTTCTCGACCAGCGCGCTTCGCATCTCGCGAATGCGCAGCCGCATGGTCCCGAGTTCGTCCTCCCACAGCTTGCGCAGCGCGGGCGTCGTCAGCACGGTGGCCACGACCTGCGCACCGTGCGTCGGCGGGTTCGAGTAGTTGGTGCGGATCACGATCTTCAGTTGCGACAGAACACGCGACGCCTCGTCCTTGCTCGCGCAGACGACGCTCAGCGCGCCGACCCGCTCGCCATAGAGCGAAAAGCTCTTGCTGAAGCTCGTCGCAACGAGAAAGTCGATCCCGGCCGCGATGAACTGGCCAATTGCCGCGCCGTCCTCGGCGATGCCCTGGCCGAAGCCCTGGTACGCCATGTCGACGAAGGCGACGAGACGCCGCGCCTTCACGACCTCCACGACCTGCGCCCACTGTGCAGGCGTCAGGTCGTAGCCGGTTGGGTTGTGGCAGCAGGCGTGTAGCACGACGATCGTGCCGGGCTCGGCGCTGTCCAGCGCGCGAAGCATCGCGTCCGAATTCACACCTTGCGCCGCCTGGTCGTAGTAGGGGTAGGCCGAGACCTCGAAGCCGGCGTTCGTGAACAGCGCGCGGTGGTTCTCCCAGCTCGGGTCGCTGATCAGCACGCGGGCCTTCGGATCAAGGCGGCGCAGGAAGTCGGCGCCGATCTTCAGCCCGCCCGTGCCGCCAAGCGCCTGCACGGTCGCGATGCGGCTGGCGGCGACAGCGGCACTGTCGGCGCCGAACACGAGACCCTGCACCGCCTTGTCGTACGCCGCAATGCCGTCGATCGGCAGATAGCCGCGCGGCTTGGGCGCAGCCTGCATCTGCGCCTCGGCCCGGGCCACGCACTCGAGCAGCGGGAGTTTGCCGTCGGCATCGAAGTACACGCCGACGCCGAGGTTGACCTTGGCCGGATTGGGGTCGGCGGCGAACTGCTCGTTCAGGCCGAGGATCGGGTCGCGTGGGGCCAGCGCGACGGCGGAGAATAATGACATGAGGGGCTTTCGAGGCTGGACGCCGGTCGCGGCGGGGCACTACGATGCCGGGCGCGGGGGTTGTAACGTGCTGGCGCCTGCAGCGCCAGTGCAGCGTGATTCTATTGTTGTGCCCGCTGCGGTGCGCCGTCGGGCGCGATGGAGCGGGACGGCGCTACGGTGGCGCGTGTGGGGGGGCTTGTGATGGCCGACTTCGACGAGTTGCTCCGGCGTTTGCACGCCGGCGAACCCGACGCGACCGAGGCGCTCTATACCGCCGCCTACGACGAGCTGCGCCGGCTCGCCCATGCCCGGCTGCGCGACGGCGGCCGCGGCACCGTACTCGAAACAACGAGCCTGGTGCACGAGACCTTCCTGCGCCTGGCCGCTCAGGGCGGTCTGCAAGCCGCGCATCGGCGCGCCTTCTTCGCCTATGCGTCACAGGTGATGCGCTCGGTCATCATCGATATCGTGCGCGAACGGCAGGCCCAGCGCCGCGGAGGCGACCTGCGGCGCCTGACGCTGGACACCGCGCTCGGCAGCGAGCTTGCCGGGCAAGACGAGAGCGACATCCTGCATGTGCACGACGCTCTTCGTCGCCTCGCGCAGGCCGAGCCGCGGCTCGCCCAGGTGGTCGAGATGCGCTACTTCGGCGGCTACGCCGAAGCCGAGGTGGCCGACACCCTCGGCCTCACCGAACGCACCGTGCGCCGCGACTGGGACAAGGCGCGGCGGCTGCTGGCCACGATGCTGGAGACGTGAGGCGCAGGACGCTTTCAGCGAAGCATTTCGTTCACACGAATGTAGGCCTCGAGGCACTTGATGCGCTCATCACCCGACAGGTCTTGGCAAGGCAGCGCCTGCGCTGGCATTGCCGGAATGCTGCTCGGCTTGATGACGCCGCCGCACTGTGCGCCCAGGCAACGAAACGTCATCCGAAACTCGATCTCGAAGGGCAGCTTCTCCTTGTCCAGATAGCCGAGCAGGTCGCGAATCTTCCCGGGCTCGAGAGAGAGTCCTGGGAACTGGCCCGGCATGGGCTCGAGGCGGGCGGGCTGGGCCTCGGCGAACGACGCGGCGCCCAGCGCAACAGCGGCAAGGGTGACAGCCAGCGCGGTCGAGACGGTACGTGTTTTCATCGAAGTCTCCTTTCTGGATCATCAGATCACGAGAGCCCGGCCGCTGGCCGGATCGTCGATCAGGCGGGCGAGCACCTGACGGTTGCCGGCGTCGGCCGGCAATTCGGCAAGCCACTGGCGCGCGGCGGCGCGCACGGGTTCGGCCGCACCGCCCTCCTGCAGCGCGACCAGCGTCATCTCGACCGCCAGGCGGCGGCGCAGCG
>CAZVNC010000163.1:328-5955 GCA_964628305.1 uncultured Ideonella sp. | reverse complement strand
AACCTCGGCCGGTCTGGTAGGCGGACAGGATGCCCTGACGTCCGATGATGACAGCACCGGTGGGGAAATCCGGCCCCGGCACGTGCTTCGCGATGAGTTCGCCGACCGACATCTCGGGATCGGCGATCAGGGCCCGCGTCATAGGCTTATCGCGTCACAGGTCGATCGTGTCCGACGCCGCGCTGCGCGACCGCTCGGCCGGCGCCGGTTGTGCAGCTGCACGTGCCGCGCGGCGCTGCGCGCGCCGCCACAACCAGACGAGCAACAGCAGCGGAACCAGCAGCGGCGCCATGCCGATCGCACCGATGCCGAGTGCCAGGCCGATGACGAGCAGCAGCGCACCGACGAGCAGCAGCAGCGGCAGCAACACGCCAAGCAGCAGCACGATCGGCACCGCGATCACGGCGAAGGCAATTGCGAGCGCGCTGCCCATGCCGGCGCCCATGGCCTGCCAGCGCGGCAGATCGCCGATCTGGATTTCGCGGTCGTTGATGACGACGTGAAAGCCGTCGGGCGCGAGGCCGTGCAGCGCGAAGATCAGCAGCAACAGCATCGCGCCGCCGAACAGCGCGACGGCACCGATCGCAAGCAGAAGGGTCCTCATGACGGTGTCTCGGCGTTGCGGGACTTGGAGCGATAGGGTACGGTAATCGACACCCGCGTGCCACCGCCCGGATTCTCCGCCACCTCGACCCGGGCGCGCTCGCCATACAGCAACTGGAGGCGTTCGCGGATATTCGCCAGGCCGAGGCCGGTACCGGCGGTCGCCGCCTTGCCGAACCCGAGACCGGTGTCGGCGACGCTGACGACGAGGTCGCCATGCACGATCTCTGCCGCGACGCTCAGCGTGCCGCCTTCGGCCTTCGGCTCGAGGCCGTGCTTGATCGCGTTCTCGACCAGCGATTGCAGCATCATCGGCGGGAATTCGGCCGACAGCAGCCCGTCGCTGACACGGATCTCGGTCTGCAGCCGCTCTTCCATCCGCACCTTCAGGATTTCGAGGTAGGGCCGGATCACCGCCAACTCTCGTCCCAGATTGGTGTCGGCCTCGCGCAGCGTCGGCATGCTCGCGCGCAGCAGCGCGATCAGGTTCTTCTGCATCTTGCTCGCGCGCGCCGGGTCGGTCTCGATCAGGTGATCGATCGACGCCAGCGTGTTGAACAGGAAGTGCGGCTCGACCTGCGCCTGCATCGCCGCCATCCGCGCCTCGACGACCTGGCGCTTGAGTGATTCGGCCTCCGCCGTCTCGGTAGCCTGCGCCGCCTTCACCTCGGCCTGCAGCCGGCCCTTGTAGGTGATCTTCAGGATCATCGAGGCGATGATGAAGGCGAAGGCGAGCGGCGGAAGAGGTTCGCCGAGTTCGACGCGATGAATGCGCGTGCGCGGTGCATCCTGCATGTCTTGCTTCGCCTGCGCGGCGTCGGCGGCAGCCTCCCGGGCGTCGGCGACGGCCTCTTCGATCGCCTGACGCGCTTCTTCTACGGCCGCGCGAACATCGCTGGACTTGACGTCGGCCGGCAGGTCGATCGAGATCGACGGCATGTTGCGGTGGCGCGCCAGCGCCTCGCTCGCGGCGCTCGCCGCGGCGCTCGCCGCGACACCCGCTGCTTCGGCTGCCGCTCCGGCGGAGGCTGCCGAGGCGGCGGCGCTGGCCGCACTGCTCGCGGCCCGCTCGCCCGCAGGCCGGATCCGGATGCCGCTGCTGTCGATCGTGACGTCGTAGTTCACCGGCTTGTCCGACGCGACGGCAGGCTTGGGCGGCTTGGGCGGGCGCGGCGGCAGCGTCTCGACGGTCTCCGATATGCGCCAGGTGAAGGGCGGCACGTTCTGCAGCACGCCCGCGATGATCATCAACAGGATCGAAAGCACGATGAAGCGCTTCCAGCTGATGCCGACCAGCCAGTTCGCGTAGGCATGAAACGTGCGCACCGCCCAGGCGGCGAAGCGCTGGGCGTGGCTCGGGGGCGGGTTGTTCCGCAATGTTGGCGAGGTGGGGTCCATGGCGTGAGCGCAATGATCGATTCACGCCACTCTAACCACGGCGCCTCGGCGTGACGAGCGCGAAGCGACGCGCTGCGCGAGCGGCGCGACAGGCCGCAATTTGCGCCGACGGACGGGCCGGCCGCGGGGCCCGCGTCACGGCGCCCGACCCTGCACCTGCACCAGCAGCCGGACCCGGTCGGCGACGAGCGGAACGAGGTAGTCGATGCCGAAATCGCTGCGTTGCAGTTCGCCCTCGAAATCGCCGCCGCAGACCTGGCGCGCGGCCTGCGCTTCGCAACCGAAGCGCAGCGCACGCAAGATGAGCGGCCGGCTCACCCCGCGCAGGGTCAGCGTGCCGCTCACCTCGACGAGCCGGTCGGCGTCGAAGCGCAAGCTCTCGGCGCTGAACACGGCCTGCGGGAAGTCGGCGCTTGCCAGCAGGTCGGCCCTGCGGATGCGTGCGTCGAACACGCGCAGCCCGGTGCTCACCCCGGCGGTGTCGATTACGATGCGCGCGCTTCCGCTTTGGGCGTCGCGGTCGAGCGTCACCTGGCCCGCGATCGGGCCGAAGCGTCCGCGCGCCGTCGAGGTGCCGAAGTGCAGCACTTCGAACTGCACGAAGCTGTGCTCGGGCAGGAGGGTGTAGACGACCGGTGCGGCGATCGCAACGCGACCGGCGAGCAGCATGCCCAGCGCGGCGGCGCAGACGGCGGGCCCGAGCTTCATTGCTTGATCGCCTCGACCTGGATGACGAGCGGAATGCGCTCCGGCAGGCCGCTCGCGCCGCCGGTCGGGATGCCGAACGCGGCGGGCTCGAGGGTCGCCTCGAAGTCGCCGCCGCAGACTTCGCGCAGCAGCAGCAGGTTCGGATAGCAGTTGAAGCGCTGCGCCTTCAGCGTCAGCGGCAGCGTCTTGCCGCGCAGCGTCAGGCTGCCGATTGCCTGCGTCGGCAGGCCGCTGTCGCCGAAGCTGAACTGCGCGGCGCGAAACACGGCCTGCGGATGCGCCTCGCAATCGAGCAGCTCGGTACCGCACAGCCGGGCATCGAGCACCCCGACGCCGGTGCTGACGGAGCGCGTGTCGATGCGGACCTCGACGCTCGCGCTGCGGCCGAGGCGATCGAACTCGACTTCGCCCTGCGTGCGATCGAAGCGCCCGCGCTGGGTCGACAACCCCGATACCGGCAGCTCGAAGTAGACAAAGCTGTGGGTCGGGTCGATCGCGTACGGCGCGGCGTGCACGACTGCCGCAGCCAGCGCCGATGCGGCGCCGAACGCCGCCGCCCGCAGCGCGATCGCGACGCCGCGGGCGGCCCGCCTCATGGCGCGGCGACACCGGCGAGCAGCAGGCGAAAGCGCACCTGCACCTCGTTGGCGACGAGCGAGGTGTCGCCCCACTCGCCGTCGCCGATTCGGAAGTCGAGCCGCGCGAGCGTGAAGCTGCCGCTCGCCGCCGTCGCGCCGCCCGCGGCGGCGAGCGTGACGGGGACGATGATCGTGCGTGTCGCGTCCTTGATCGTGAGCTTGCCGCTGACCTCGAAGCGTCCGCCACCGAGCGGCTGGACGGCATCCGACACGAAACTCGCATGCGGCCGGCGCCGGCTGTCGAACCAGCCCGGCAGCGCGAGTTCGGCCTCGGCCTCGCTGCTCGCCAGCGTGACGCTCGCCATGTCGATGCCGATCCGGATCCGCGCCGCTTCGGGCCGCTGCGGGTCGAATGCAACGTCGGCATCGAAGCTGCGGAAATGCCCGCTGACCGGCACACCCATCTGCTTGCTCGTGAATGCGATCTCACTCTGCGCCGCGATCAGGCGCTGCTGCGCCTGCGCCGGGAGCGCGGCAGCGCATGCCAGCAGCGCGGTGGCGAGGCCGAGCCGGATTCTCATGGTCGTGCGCCGCCGAGGCCCATGCGGGCCAGCAGGCCGTCGTGATCGACGAAATGATGCTTGATCGCGGCCGCCACATGGACCGCGACCAACGCAGCAAGCAGGTAAGCGAGCAGCGCGTGCAGCGTCCGAAGCAGATCGGCCAGCGCCTTGTCGGGTGCGACGAAATCGGGCAGCGCGAGCACGCCGAACCAGACCACCGGGAAGCCACTCGCCGAGCTGTAGGCCCAGCCGGCGAACGGGACGGCAAGGAACAGCAGGTACATCGCCCAGTGCGTGGCGTGTGCCGCGCTCTGCTGCCAGCGCGCCATCGGCACGTCGGGCGGCGGGCGGTGCGTGAGCCGCCACGCAAGGCGCAGCAGCGAGAGCGCGAGGATCGTGACTCCCGCCCACTTGTGCCAGTTGGCGAGCCTCAGGCGCAGCGGCGAGACGGGCAGGTCGCTCATGAAGTTGCCGACGAGAAGGCTCGCGAAGATCGCCGCCGCGAGCAGCCAGTGCAGGACGATCGCGGTCGTCGAATAGCGGGGTGGCAGCGTGTTCAATCCGGCTCGGCGGCAAGGGCGGCGCTCAATTGTTGCCCGCTTTCGATTTCGCTGCGGCCAGCGCCGGACGGCGTAATGACCGGGTTCGCCGCGCGATCCGCCACAGTAGGTAGGATCGGCGCCAAACGATGGGGGGCAAGGCCATGGACAGCAGGCAGCGAAGCGTGATGGTGACCGGCGCCGCGGGCCCCCTCGGGCGGGCCGTCGCGGCAGCTTTCGCGGCGCAGGGTGCGCGGCTCGCGCTGGTCGATCGCGATCAGGCGGCGCTCGACGCGGCGTTCGGCGGCGCGTCGGTGAAGGCGGGCGAGGCCGTGCTGCTTGCCGCCGACCTGCTCGACGACGCCCAGGTCGGTGCCGCCGTCGATCGCGCCATGCAGCGCCTTGGCGCGATCGATGCCCTGTGCCACCTCGCAGGGGGCTTCCGGATGGGCGAGGCGGTGCACGAGACGACGGATGCGAACTGGGACTTCCTGTTCGATATCAACACCCGCACGCTGCGCAACATCGCGCGCGCCGTCGTGCCGCGCATGCTCGCGCAGGGGGCAGGCCGGATCGTCACCGTCGGCGCCGCGTCGGCGTCGCGCGGGCTGGCGCAGATGGGTGCCTACACGGCGGCCAAGAGTGCGGCGATCCGCCTGACCGAAGCGATGTCGGCCGAACTGCGCGAGCGCAACATCAACGTCAATTGCGTTCTGCCGACGATCATCGACACCCCCGAGAACCGCGCCGCGATGCCGGGCGCCGACCCGGCGCGCTGGGTGGCCCCGGCGGCGCTCGCCGACGTCATCGTCTTCCTCTGCTCGGACGCGGCCCGCGCGGTGCACGGCGCGGCGCTGCCGGTGTCGGGGTTGAGCTGAAAGCAATGCTGCCGCCTGCGGCGGCGCCCGTTGAACGAACAATGACCGAATCCGAACCCTGAACCGGAGGACCGCATGAAGACTCGCGCAGCCGTCGCCTGGAAGGCGGGCGCCCCGCTCAGCCTGGAAACCGTCGACCTCGAGGGCCCGAAGGCGGGCGAGGTGCTGGTCGAGGTGAAGGCGACCGGCATCTGCCACACCGACCAGTTCACGCTCTCGGGAGCCGACCCGGAAGGGCTCTTTCCGGCGATCCTCGGCCACGAGGGTGCGGGCGTCGTGCTGGAGGTCGGCGCCGGGGTGACGACCGTGAAGCGCGACGATCACGTCATCCCGCTCTACACGCCCGAGTGCCGGCAGTGC
>CAZVNC010000163.1:0-318 GCA_964628305.1 uncultured Ideonella sp. | reverse complement strand
ATCTGTGCCAGTTGATCCGGGGCACGCAGGGCAAGGGCTTGATGCCGGATGCGACGAGCCGCTTCTCGATCGCCGGCCAGCCGGTCCTGCACTACATGGGCACGTCCACCTTCGCCAACCACATCGTCGTGCCGGAGATCGCGCTGGCGAAGATCCGCCCCGACGCGCCGTTCGACAAGGTCTGCTACATCGGCTGCGGCGTGACGACCGGCGTCGGCGCGGTGCTGTTCACGGCCAAGGTCGAGGCCGGCGCGAACGTCGTCGTGTTCGGCCTCGGCGGCATCGGGCTGAACGTGATCCAGGGCGCGAAGATGGTCG
>CAZVNC010000162.1:0-5972 GCA_964628305.1 uncultured Ideonella sp. | reverse complement strand
CCCTTCGCGGTCGGGCGCCAGGCGGTGCGCGCCATGCGGATGTCGATCCGCTTCTCGACCAGGCAGTTGAATGCCGCCGCGGCCGCCGAAACGAGCCAGATGCCGATGCTGGCCGGAATCAGCAAGCGCCAGTCGGGCACGCCGGGCACGGCGAGCAGCATGCCGATCACGGCGCAGAAGACGATCAGTTGCACGACGCGCGGCTTGGTCAGCGCGAAGTATTGGCGCGCGCGCGTCGCGACCGACGCCTTCAGCGGCTGCGGGCGGGAAATCGCTTGCGTCATCTGGAAGCGGCGCGGGCGCGGGCGTCAGCGAATGGGGGCGCAGTGGGGCTCATCGGCGCCGATCATACTAAGGCGCGGCCACCCGCGGCCGCACGGGGTCGATTGCCGGCACGCCGGCGCGGGCTTGATGCGCCCGCGACAAGAGCATCGTCAGCAGCACGACGATCATCGCCGCGCCGCCGGTGTGCGCGACGGCGGCAATCAACGGCCAGCCGAGGACGACGTTCGAGAGTCCGCTCGCCAACTGCCACGCCGCGGCGCCGCCGATCGCCGCCGCCCAGTTGCGCAGCGGCGGCTCGTCGGCACCGGCGCGCCAGAGCGCGATCGCGAGCCCGGCCAGCGCCGCAAGCACCACGTACGCCGCGAGGCGGTGCACGTAGTGGATCGCGGTGAGGGCGTCGAACGACAGCCATTCGCCGTCCTTGCCGACGCCCAGTTCGCGCCAGATCGTGAAGCCGTGGTCGAAATCCATCGCCGGCCACCACGTGCCGTGGCAGGTCGGGAAATCGGTGCATGCAAGCACCGCGTAGTTGGTGCTGACCCAGCCGCCGAGCGCGATCTGTACGACGCATAGTGCAAACACGGCGAGCGCCGCACCATAGAGCCGGCCCGGCAGCGCAAGCGGCGCGCGCCGGTAGCCTTCGACCTGTGCCGCGAGCAGCGCGAGCAGCCCGAGCCCGCCGAGCAGGTGCGCGGTGACGATCGCCGGGTAGAGCTTCATCGTCACCGTCAACGCGCCGAACGCCCCCTGCACCGCGACCCAGACGAGCGTCGCCGTCGCCCACCAGGGCGAGACGCCCGCACCGCCGTCGCGTCTGCGGCGCCGCGCGTCGAGCCAGCTTGCGATCGCGAGCACCGTGATCAGCACGCCGACGCCGGTCGCGAGGTAGCGGTGGATCATCTCGACCCAGGCCTTGCCGTGCGTCACCGGACCGCTCGGCAGTGCGGTCTGGGCGGCGTGGATCTCCTCCTTTGCGCCGATCGGACTGGCGCTGCCGTAGCAGCCAGGCCAGTCCGGGCAACCCAGCCCCGAGTCGGTGAGCCGGGTGAAGGCGCCGAACAGCACCAGATCGAATGTCAGAAAGAGCGTCAGCAAGGTCAGCGCGCGCAGCCGGCCGACATCGCCTGCGCCGCGATTTCGCAGCCAGACCCAGGCGAGCGGGCCGGCGGCGAGCGCGACGCCCATCAGCGCGACGCGCAGGATCGGCGTCAGGTCGTAGAGCGGCTGCGCGTCCATGGCTCGAACAGGGCCTAACGACCCGGCAGATCCCACGACACCGACGCGCGCAACAGACGATCGATGTCGCGCTTGAGCTTCGCCGGGTCGGGATCGACCGGCACGCGCATCATCCACTGCCCCATCGGATCGACGACATACATGTGCTGCTCGAGCGCGTGGCCGGCACCGGGCGCGAGCCATTGCGCGAGCGCGGCACGCGGCGTGCGCAGGATCGTCACCGCAACGCCGGCCGACGTTGCGGCGGCGAGTTCGGGGCGCAGCGGCGCGTCGTCGGTGACGAACCAGACCTTGTCGACGCGATCGCGCTCCTTGCCGAAGGTCTCGCGCAGTTGGCGCTGCAGGACGAGCAGATCCTCGCACTGCCTGTCGCACGCGCCGGCGCCGACCACGACAAGCAGCCATTGACCCTTCAGAGCGGCAGGGTCCACCGCTTCGCCTCGCAGGTCGGCGAGCGGCAATTCGGCTGCCTCCGGCAGCATGCGCGGCGGCGTGATGAGTTCGCTGTAGTTGGCGCCCCCAGCCGGCCGCACGACGTAGAAGGTGAAATACGACGCCACGACGGGCGCCGCGCACAGCGCGAAGATGGCGAACATCTTCCAGCGTCCGCGGCGCGTGCGCGCCTCGCCCCACGTCGTCGGGTCGGGCGACGAGTGGACGGTGAGACCGACCGTGTCGGCGGCGACGTCAGCGCGGGTCGCGGTCAAGACGGGGTCGGATGAGTTGGAACCAGACATAAAGACCTGCAATCAGCGCGGCCATGGCCCACCACTGAAAGACATAACCATAGTGGGTTGCGACATCGACCGCCGGAGGCGGCCAGTCGCGCAACAGACCATCGGCGCCAGCGCCGACCTGGCGAATCGAAATCGGCGTCAGGACGACACCGATCTCGCGCGAAAAGCCCTCGGGGTCGATATTTTGCCGGATCGGTCCGCTCGCGGCGGCATCGAACTCAAAGAGCCGCGAAGGTGGCGGGGCGATCTGCCCCTCGATCAGCACCGTCCCTCCCGGCGTCGGGACCGCCGGCAAGCGGGTGCGGTCCTCGAAATTGCGCGGCGCCCAGCCGCGCTGCACGAGCACCGCGCCGCCCACCCATTGGAGCGGCGTGACGACGATGAAGCCGGTGCGCGAATGCAGCGGCCGGTTGTCGAGAAAGACGGTGCGATCCGCGAGCCACCGGCCCTCGATCCGCACCCGCCGATACTGCAGGCTGGTGTCGCCTGCGCGCAGACGTTCGATCTCGCTCGCGCCGACCACCGGCATGCTGTTGCGCGCCTCGAGCGCGGCCTGCAACGCGAGCTTTTGCGCCGCCCGATCCCACTGCCACCAGCCGAGACCGGCGGTGACCGCAACCCCTGCAACGGCGGCGAGCAGCAAGACGAGCCGCGTCACGCTACTGTGCGCGCGCCGTTCGAGGCTGGGCGGATAATGAAGCTGCATGATGAAAGTCGTCGTCGCAGTCGCGTTCGCCTTGATCCTGCTTGCGCTCGGCATCGCCGGCGTGGCGATGCTGCGCGGCGAGCGCGAGGGCGAGCCCAAGCGGCACACGATGATGCACGCGCTCGCCTGGCGGATCGGATTGTCGGTGCTGCTGTTCGTCTGCCTGCTCGCCGCCTGGGCGCTCGGCTGGATTCATCCGACCGGTCTGCCGCTCGGCCGTTGACGGCGCCGAGCCCGTCGTGGACGCGCCTTGCGGCGCGCACCGGATCGGATGACCCGTTCCTGCTTGCTCTGCCTTCAGAGCCAGTAGACGACGATGTACAGCCCGAGCCAGACGACGTCGACGAAGTGCCAGTACCAGGCTGCGCCTTCGAAGCCGAAGTGGCGCTCGGGCGTGAAATGGCCCTTGATCAGGCGAACGGTGATGAAGAACAGCATCAGCATGCCGACCAGGACGTGAAAGCCGTGAAAGCCGGTCAGCATGAAGAACGTCGTGCCGTAGACGCCCGAGCTGAGTTTGAGATTGAGCTCGGTGTAGGCGTGCCAGTACTCGTAGCCCTGGACGCACAGGAAAGTCAGGCCAAGCAGCACGGTGATCCACATGAAGGCGATGCACTTGCTGCGGCGGTTCGCGAGCAATGCGTGATGCGCGATCGTGAGCGTGACACCCGAACTCAGCAGCAGCGCGGTATTGATCGTCGGCAGCCCCCACGGGCCCATCGTCGTGAACGGCTCGACGGTGCCGGCGGGGGACGCGGTGACGCCGGCCTGCACGTTCGGCCAGACCGCCTTGAAGTCAGGCCACAGCAGCGCGTTCTCGATATTCCCGAGATCGGGCACCGAGTGCGCGCGCAGCCAGAACAGCGCGCCGAAGAACGCGCCGAAGAACATCACTTCGGAGAAGATGAACCAGCTCATGCTCCAGCGGTAGGAGACGTCGACCCGGTCGCTGTAGAGCCCGCCCTCGCTCTCGGCGATCGCGGCGCGAAACCATGCTTGCAGCGTGAAGAGCCAGATCGCGAGGCCGAGGATGAACGAGTACATCCCCCACTCGTGCCCGTTGATCCACTGGCTTGCGCCGAGGATGATGAACAGGAACCCGAGCGCGGTCTGAGCCGGGAAGCGCGAGGGCTGCGGAATGAAGTAGTAGGGCTGTTGCCCAGTGCTTGCCGCTGCCGACATGTGTGGTTCTCCTGCAGTTCAGATTGGTTTGTCGAACGCGCGCCTACCGGCTGCCGCGCAGACGGCGATCACGCGTGGCCTCCAGCGACGCCGCTGGCGATGACCCATTGGACGAGCAAAACGAGCGCGCCGATGAAGACGATGGCGCCGATCAGGCCAGCGATGATCACGTGCACCGGATTGATCTCGCTCGCGTCGCGTTCGTAGCCGGCCGACTTGCGCACACCGAAGAACGACCATGCGACCGCCTTCATCGTCTGCAGGAACGAGCCCTTGCGCCGGGCGGTCTGTTCGGTTGGCGCCGTCATGCGTGCCTCTTGCCGCGCGAGGCACAGCGCACCGCACGGGGCAGCGCGGCCAACGCGAATCGCAACGGTGCGATCACGCCTTCGGCTCCGCCGGTTTGGCCGCGGCCTGCTGCGCGCCGGGCGCGGCCGGCGTCTTGCCGCCGACTTCGAAGAAGGTATAGGACAGCGTGATCGTCTTCACGTCCTTCGAAAGCTTGGGGTCGATCACGAACGCCACCGGCCAGCGCCTGGACTCGCCCGGCGCGAGCCTCTGCTCGGTGAAGCAGAAGCACTCGAGCTTGTTGAAGTACGGTTCGGCCTGTTTCGGCGCATAGCTCGGGATCGCCTGCGCGACCATCGCGCGCGGCTGGACGTTGCGAAACTCGTACATCACCGTCACCAGTTCGCCGGGATGGACGTCGATCGAGCGCTGCTCCGGCTTGAACTCCCACGGCCCGCGCGCGTTGGCATCGAACTCGACACTGATCGTGCGGCTCGCGTCGACCTGCGTGTTGGCCGACGGCGCATCGTTCGCCCATTGCGATGCGCGGCGCTCCGAGATCGACAGCACGTTGATGCCGAGCGAATCGCAGATCGCGCGATAGACGGGCACCAGCGCATAGCCGAAACCGAACATCAGCGCCGCAATCACGGCAAGCTTGCCGAGCATGCGCCGGTTGTCGCGACGCAACAGGGCATCGTTCGAGGTGGCGACCGGAGGCGTCGGCATGTCCAGATTCAAAGGCCGAACAGCACCGCCTTGGCGATGATGCCGGCGAAGAACGCGAGCGCGATCGTGCCCAGGATCACCCCCAGCCTCAGGTTCTGCTTGCGCCGTTCTTCGGGCGTCACGCGCGATGCGGGTTGCTGCGGCAGATTCATCAGCCGATCACCTGGGTCGCCGCTGCATTCAGCTTGGGCGGCGTCTCGAAGGTGTGGAACGGCGCCGGCGACGGCACGCTCCACTCCAGGCCCTCGGCGCCTTCCCACGGATTCTGCGGCGCCTTCACACCGCGCCCGCGCATCGCCGGAATGACGACGAAGAACAGGAAGTAGACCTGCATCAGGCCGAAGCCGAACGCGCCGAGCGAGACGATCATGTTGAAGTCGGCAAACTGCAGCGGGTAGTCGGCGTAGCGGCGCGGCATGCCGGCCAGGCCGAGGAAGTGCATCGGGAAGAAGGCGAGGTTGAAGAAGATCAGCGAGCCCCAGAAGTGGATCTTGCCGCGCGTCTCGTTGGCCATCACGCCGGTCCACTTCGGGCACCAGTAATAGAAGCCGCCGAACATCGCGTACAGCGACCCGGCGACGAGCACGTAGTGGAAGTGGGCGACGATGTAGTAGGTGTCCTGAATCTGGATGTCGATCGGTGCCACCGCGCACACGATGCCGGTGAAGCCGCCCATCGTGAAGACGAAGATGAAGCCCACCGCCCACAGCATCGGCGTCTCGAAGGTCATCGAGCCGCGCCACATGGTCGCGATCCAGTTGAACACCTTCACGCCGGTGGGCACCGCGATCAGCATGGTCGCGTACATG
>CAZVNC010000161.1:0-5983 GCA_964628305.1 uncultured Ideonella sp. | reverse complement strand
AAGAAGGCGGCAGCCAAGAAGGCACCGGCGAAGAAGGCGGCAGCCAAGAAGGCGCCGGCCAAGAAGGCCGCAGTCAAGAAGGCGCCGGCCAAGAAGGCCGCAGCCAAGAAGGCGCCCGCGAAAAAGGCGCCAGCCAAGAAGGCGGCTGCGAAAAAGGCGCCAGCCAAGAAGGCGGCGAAGAAGCCGGCGGCCAAGAAGGCCGCCCGACCAGTCGCTGCGACGCCACCAGCGAAGACAACGCTAAGCCCTCAAGCGGCGTGGCCGTTCCCGACGGGCAGCAAGCCCTGAGGCGTTTTCGTCCCGTACTCGAAACCCGGCGCAAGCCGGGTTTTTTCGTTTTGGAGCTCGAGCCTTCCCGCTTCGTCAAACCGGAGTCGGATTTCCGTCGACGCCGGCGTTGCGCCAGACCTCGAGCGCCAAGCGCAGGTCGTCCCACGCGCGCGCCTTGTCCAGAGGGTTGCGCAGCAGATAGGCGGGGTGGTAGGTCACGACCAATGGAACGCCGTGATATCGATGGCGACGTCCGCGCAGTCGACCAATCGGCTCATCGCTGCGCAGCAGTGTCTGTACAGCGAATCGCCCCATGGCCAGGATCACGCGCGGACGGACGAGTTCGATCTGGCGGACGAGGAACGGTTCGCAGCGCGCAAGCTCATCGGGTAATGGATTGCGGTTGCCGGGCGTTCGACACTTCAAGGTGTTGGCGATGAAGACCTGCCTTGAGGGCGGACCCGGTTCGCGCGTCAAGCCGATCGCGCGCAACATGACGTCGAGCAGTTGCCCGGCCTTGCCGACGAAGGGTTCGCCGAGGCGGTCTTCGTGCATGCCCGGCGCCTCCCCGACGATCATCCAATCCGCATCCGGGTTGCCGGTACCGAACACGGTCTGCGTCCTGCTCTCGCACAGCGCGCAGGCCCGGCAGTACGACACTGCGTTGCGCAGCGCCGGCCAATCCATTTCAGCGACGCCGGGCATCTCGAGCGCCGTTGGAGCCTTGCCGTCGTCGGTCGGCGGCGCTTGCACGAGCGAGATTCGATCATTCCTAGGTGCAAATCGGGCGTCATGCATCGGGATCGGTTCGGCTCTGATCGATCCCTCGTCAGCCGAAGTTGCGCGACGTGCCGGAGTTTCGCTCCCCGATTCCTGATCCCGCCGCGACAACGGAGGTGCATCCCACAAACGCAATCCCATCGCGCGCAGCATCGCGTGCTGACGTGGCGACCAGCGGATCATGCGATCCCCTCGAGCTGCATGCGCATCAGCACGGCGTCCTCGCCGCGCGCCTTCGACTGCCCCGCCGGGGCAGGGTAGTAGGCCGGGCGCAATCCGACTTCATGAAATCCGAGCCGTCGATAGAGGCTGCGTGCGCCGTCGTTGCTGACGCGAACCTCGAGCCAGAGTTGCTCGAGCCGTTGCACACGGCAGCGCGAGATCAACGTGTGCATCATGAAGCTCGCGTGTCCGCGTCGTCGGTGCTCCGGCGCGACGCTGAGATTGAGCAAGTGCATCTCGCCAGCGCTAGCCACGGCCACACAATAGCCGACGAACGAACGGCCTGCGTCGAACAGCACGTCAGCCAGATAGCCGCTGGCCAGCGAGTCGGTGAAATTGCCGCGCGTCCACGGTCGAACGTGACATGCATTCTCGATCGCCATCACCGCGTCCAGATGCTCGAGCTTCATCGGGCAAAGATGGCGAGTGTCGCGATCGCTGTCGCGCCACAGAGCGCTCATGTTCGAGCTCCGCAAAACGTGAAGGCCGACAACGGCCCCGGCATGTTCATGGGCGCATGCTGCGTTCCGCGCTCGTGAGCGCGACCTTGTTGCGCAGATAGAGCGGAAGCGCTTCGACAGGGTCGGCAAACCTGTCCCGAGCCCAGGCGGCCCGAGCGCAGGCAAGCAGCGCGTGCGCGCCAGGTCTGGCATCGGGATCGATACCGGCCGCAGGCTTCCATTGCAACCGACCTGCAAAGGCGCCGGGTGCCGAGCCGACGAGCCAGTGTGACGGATGCGATCTGCAACGCTCGGCCAGCTCGTCCGGCGCGACGAGCGCCGGTGCTGTCAGCGTCACCCAGCCCGCATCCTCCCAACGGTACCGGCCGGCGAAGATCTCGCCCATGCGCGCATCCATCGCGACCCAGACGTCGTCCGCACCGACGCGCGTCCGCGCGTCTTCCGCCACCGCCATCAAGGTGTCTATCGGTAGCACCGGCAGCCTCGCGCCCCAGGCCAGGCCCTGCGCCGCGGAACATGCGGCGCGCAAACCGGTGAAGGCACCCGGTCCGCAGCCGAAGGCAATCGCATCGAGCTCGTGCAGACCAATGCCGGCCCGGCCGAGCACCCGGCGCACGCAGGGAAGCAGGTTCGCCGACGCCTGCGACGCGCCGGCGTCCTCGACAACCCAGGCCGCTTCGCCCACCGAGACGCCGACATGAACGTGTTCTCCCGAAGTGTCGAAGGCGAGCAGGGCGGGCATCAGAATCGCGCTCCCGCCATCCGTCCGGGCGATGTCGACGTCGGGCGCGATTTCGATCCCGGTGGCGCGGCATAAAGCGCACTGCGACCCGGTGCCGATAGCGTCCAGGCGACGCCGCCCGACCGGTTCGATTCGAAATCTGAATCCATCCGCTCAGTGTAGGTCAGGGTCGCTGTCGGGCCACCGGTCCGGCGCTTCAGGAGGCAGCCCCTCGTGTCTGGGTATGCTCGCCCCATGCAACTCTTTTCCTTGCTTCGGCGCGTCCTCCTGTTGTCTCTACTCGCAGGCGGCGTAGTGCCGCCTTGTCTCGCCGCGGAACAGCAGCGCCTGCCGATCGAAGTCGAGGCCGCGCTCGTGCGCGCGAAGATTCCAGCCGAGGCTCTTTCGGTAGTCATTCAGGAAGCCGGGAGCGCCAGTTCGCGCCTAGCGTGGCATGCCGCCCAGCCCTCGAATCCGGCCTCGGTGACGAAGCTCGTGACGACCTTTGCCGCGCTCGATCTGCTCGGTCCGGCCTGGATGTGGTCGACGCCGGTCTGGCTGCAAGGCAGGCTCGATCCGCAAGGCGTGCTCGATGGCGACCTGGTGATCAAGGGCAGCGGCGATCCCTCGCTCGTTGTCGAGCGCATCTGGCTGCTGCTGCGGCGCGTGCAGCAGGCGGGCGTGCGCGAGATCAAAGGCGACATCGTGCTCGACCGCAGCGCCTTTCGGGTTGCCGACCAATCGCCTGCCGACTTCGACGGCAAGGCTCTGCGGCCCTACAACGCGCAGCCCGACGCACTGCTGCTCAACTTCCGATCCCTGACACTCGCATTCGCACCGCAAGCCGGGCGCGGCATTGCAGCCGTCAACGCCGAGCCGCCGCTGGCCGGCGTGAAGGTTGATCCGAGCGTGGCACTTCGCGAGGCGGCGGCGTGCGGAGACTGGCGCACCGACTTGAAGCTCGATGCAGGCGATCCGTCGCGGATCCGGTTCCGCGGCAGCCTGGCCACAGGCTGCGGCGACAAGTCCTGGCCCCTCGCCTATGCCGATCCGGCGAGCTACAACGCCCGCGTCCTCGAGGCGCTGTGGCGCGAGGCGGGCGGCAAGCTCGTCGGACGGGTCCGAGACGGCCTGGCGCCAGCCACGGCGCCAAGCTTCGAGTTCGATTCACCGCCGCTTGCGCAGGTCGTGCGCGACATCAACAAGTTCAGCAACAACGTCATGGCGCAGCAGTTGTTTCTGACCCTCGGGTTGCAGGCGCAGGGTGTGGGCAACGAGCAGACCGCGCGCGAAGCGGTCGGTGCGTGGCTGCGCGGCGTGATCGGTGCGCGCGCGGATGGCGTCGTGATCGACAACGGATCGGGACTTTCGCGCGACACGCGGATCAGCGCCGACGCCTTCGCCGCGTTGCTTCAATCGGCCTGGAACAGCCCGGTCATGCCCGAGTTCGTCGCCTCATTGCCGATCCTCGGCCAGGACGGAACGCTGCGGCGAGCGAAGGGCGCGGCGGTCGCCCGGTTCGCCGGGCGCGCGCACCTGAAGACCGGCTCGCTGCAGGGCGTCGTCGCGATTGCCGGCTACCTGCTGACGCCGGACGCGAAGCGCTACGTGTTCGTGGCCATCGTCAATCACCCGAACGCCCAGGCGGCGCGGCCGGCGCTCGACGCACTGCTCGACTGGGCGATGCGACCCGAACCCGCTGCGGCGCGCCGCTGAGCGGTTGCGTTAGTTGGGCGAGAACGGCTGGTTGTGCGCCCGCGACGCCGCCAGGTTGCCCATCTGCTGGTGCGCGCCAGCGCTCAACTGCAGCGAATTCGCCCACAGCCAGGACGAGGCCGTTGCAGCCGAACCGTCCGGGTTGGTTGTGAGCGTCGCGCTGGTGCAACTCGGCAACGGGTAGGTGGGCAGGCACGCGGCGCCGGTCACGTTGATGTAACCGTAGCCCGCGGGGTTGCCAAGGACCGCCTGCAAGTACGGATTGATCTCGATGAGCCCGATCTTGCGGCCATCATTGTCGAGTGTGACGAGCAGTCTGGCATTCAGCCGCGAAGTGAGCCCCGCGAGCACCGCTTGTCCATTGGCGTCCTGGCCGAGTCCGTAGGGCGTGACGCTGACGTCGGGAACAGTTTCGATGATGATCTTGCCGCCAGCGGCCGTAATCCGGTTGAGCTGGCTCGCGATCGTCTCGCCCGTCTGCTCGGCAAGGGTAGTCGCCTGCGGCGACGTGATCTCGCCGCTCTTGTAGCGCTCGTAGATCGAGACCACGTCGTTGACACCGACCAGCACCGTCGCCAGGTCGCTCGAACCGATGCCGCCACCGTCTGCCGGATCCGCCGCCAGTTGGCGTGTGATCTGCTGCGGAAAATCGATGTCCCGCGTTCCGGCGGCGGTCGCGCCCTCGCGCGCCAGGATCAAGCTTGCAGGCGTGGAGCCCGGGAAGCTGCCGGGGCACTGCGCAAAGGTGAGGCCGTAAGAGGTCGCGAGCACCTGGTTCCAGATCGGATTGAAGACGCAGTCGATCGTGCCCGGTGTCCCGGAGTTGGGCACGATGGCGTTGATGGTGTACTTCTTGCCGTCGGCGGTGATGACGCTGGACTCGTCGCCAAAGGAGAGCACCCGGGCGGGAACAAAGTTCACACTCTCACTTCCGCCGCATGCCGCAAGCAGCGCGACAACGAGCGCGAGCGTGAGGCCATGGGCGGCGCGGCGCGAGGTCATTTCGAGAGTCATTCAGGATCCATTCAGCAAGGTTCGGTTCGATAGGGTGGCCGCTGCACCGTCGCGCAGATCACCGTCGGCGGCCGCGGCTCGCTCGAGTCGGTCGCGGACACCCTCCCATTCGGGGTCTTCGGGCGGCTCCTCGACCCAGATCAAACGCACACCGGTCGCGTCGAGTTCGCGCAGCGCGGCGAACAAGTCCTGAGCGGCGGCGTCCGCAGCCTGCGGCATCGGCCGCACAAGCAAACCCGGCGAGGCGAGCGCAGTGCGCGAATATACAGCCACCCTCGACGCTTCCTCGCCCAGCAGCGGCAGCGCAGCCTTCAGGCTGGCGGTGGACATCAACCGCAGCCGGGCACGCGGGGCATAGTGCTTCGCGAGCGTGCCCGGCGCGGCAGCGGCCTGGCCGTCGCCCGGCGCAAGCGCTTCCTTCGCTGCGGCTTCGATCCGGGCGCGCGTCAAAACGCCGGGCCGCAGCAGCACCGGGCGCTCGCGCGTGCAGTCGACGATCGCCGATTCGATGCCCAGCTCGCATGCGCCGCCATCGAGCACGAGCAAGTCGGGACCGAACTCGGCCTGCACGTGCGAGGCGCGTGTCGGACTGATGCGGCCGAAGCGGTTCGCACTCGGCGCGGCGACGCCCGCGACACCGAGCGCGCCGGCCGCTTTCAAGAGCGCCTGCGCGACCGGATGCGCCGGGCAGCGCAGGCCGATGCCGGCGTGTCCGCCTGCCGCCGCACTCGCCATGCCCTGCCGGCGCGGCAGGATCAGGGTCAGCGGCCCGGGCCAGAAGGCGTTCATCAGTCGTTGC
>CAZVNC010000160.1:1116-6008 GCA_964628305.1 uncultured Ideonella sp. | reverse complement strand
AAGCCGTTCCAGAAGGAAGTCGAATACAAGACGCCGAAGAAGCCTTAGGCGGCCGGGTACGGGATCATGACATGCTGCTCTGCCGGCACTGTTGTCTAGAATCCGCCGGCCATGCCGCACCCCGAACCCGAGTTTATGCAAGCCGCGCTGGCGGAGGCGCGCGCCGCCCTCGCGATCGGCAACATGCCGATCTGTGCCCCGACAAGGAGACCCAGTGGCCTGGATTTACCTGATTCTCGCGGGGTGCTTCGAGATCGGCTGGCCGGTCGGATTGAAGATGGCGCAAGCTCCCGAAACGCGTCTGTCCGGCATCGCGATCGCGATCGCCTTCATGAGCCTGAGCGGCTTGCTGCTGTGGCTGGCGCAGCGACAGATTCCGATCGGCACCGCCTACGCCGTCTGGACCGGCATCGGTGCGGCGGGAACGTTCTTCGTCGGCATCCTGCACTACGGCGACCCGGCGTCGATGTCCAGATACCTCGGCGTGGGGCTCATCATCGCCGGCGTCGTCATCCTCCAGTTGACCCATTGAGCCGCGAGCACTGACGGTTCGGTCGAGCCGGCGCCGGCGCACGGCGGCGCGTGCCACGAACGATCACACGATGTCCGTGCTGTTGGCGCGGATGACGCCCGCCTTCTTCATCTTCTCCCACGCCGCGGCCAGCGATCCGTTGGCATCGATGCCGCGGCTGGCATCTTCGAGGACGACGGCGGTGAAGCCCAGGCGGCGCGCATCGAGCGCGGTCCACGCGACGCAGAAATCGGTCGCCAGGCCGGCCACGAACACGCGCCGTATGTGTCTGTCCTTCAGGTAGCCGGCCAGCCCGGTCTGCGTCTTGCCGTCGGCTTCGACGAACGCCGAGTAGCTGTCGACGTCGTTGTGATAGCCCTTGCGGATCACGAGCTGGGCCTTCGGGATCGACAGATCCTTGTTCAGCGCCGCGCCGTCGGTGCCTTGCACGCAGTGGTCCGGCCACAGCACCTGCGTGCCGTAGGCGAGCTTCACGGTCTCGAACGCCTTCTTGCCGCTGTGCTGCGAGGCAAACGACACGTGCCCCGGGGTATGCCAATCCTGGGTCAGCACGACGTTGTCGAACTTGGCCGCGAGCGCATTGATGATCGGCACCACCTCGTCGCCGTTCTTGACCTCGAGGCTGCCGCCCTTGGTGAAGCAGTTCTGCACGTCGACGACGATCAGCACGTCGCTCTTGCCGGGCGTGAACTTGGTTTCGCCGCGCACGGCGAACGGCAACGCCGCCAAGACGCCACCGGCGCCGAGCGCGGCGAGGATGCTGCGGCGGTCGAGGAATCGCGGGTCGGACATGGCGGCCTCCTTTGGCTGGGGTTGACTGGCGAGCAGCATACTCGCGGGCGGCGTCTCGTCAATGGTGCAGCGTCGGCTGCGGCGTCGGCCCCGGCTTTGCGCGCCTGGACCGCTGTGCTTCAATCCGTCGGTCGCCCAATTTCGCGCATTCATCGATGGCAGATCGCAGGCTCCAGGTCTTTCACGCGGTAGCGAAGCACCTTTCGTTCACGAAGGCGGCCGAGGCGCTGTTCATGAGCCAGCCTGCGGTCACGTCGCAGATCCGCCAGTTCGAGGAGCATCTGAACACGCGGCTGTTCGATCGCGGGCAGGGGCGCATCACGCTCACCGCGGCGGGTCAGGTGGCGCTCGATTACGCCGAGCGCATCCTCGAGTTGTCGGCCGAGCTCGATCACCGGCTGCAGTCGGTCGGCGGGCAGATCGCCGGTTCGCTGCTGATCGGCGCCAGCACGACGATCGCCGACTACCTGCTGCCGCAGGTGCTGGGCGCGTACAAGGCGCGCCATCCGGCGGTCGTGCCGCAGCTTTTCGTCGCGAACTCGGAAGCGGTGCAGAACCGGGTTGCCGAACGCAGCCTCGACATCGGCTTCATCGAAGGCGACTCGCACCTGCCGCTACTCTGCGCCGACGTCTGCTGCACCGACGAGCTTCAGGTCACGTGCGCGCCGTCGCATCCGCTCGCCCGGCTGGCAAGCGTCGCACCCGAGGCCTTGACGCACCACGCCCACATCAGCCGCGAGCCGGGGTCGGGCACGCGCGAGGTTGTCGACCACTATCTGCGGACGGCGGGCGTTGCGCCCGACTCGCTGCAGCGCGCGATGGAACTCGGCAGCCCGGAGGCAATGAAGGGCCTGCTCGCGACCGGCTTCGGCTACGCGATCATGTCGCGCGCGACGGTGGCGAACGAAATCCGCCTCGGCCAGTTGGTGCAGGTGCCGCTCGCGCCGCGTCTGATCCGCAGCATGTCGGTCGTCTACCCGAAGGAGCGGATCCATTCGCAGTTGATGAGCAGCTTCCTCGGCTTCGCAAAGGAGCATCTCGGCGCCGCAGCGCCAGCCGGGGCCGCGCGCGCCCGGGCCTGATGCAGCCCCGGGTGCCGCAGGGTGCCGCCCGGCGTCGTCAGCCCGAAGCTCCGTTGGCAGATTTCGCGCCGGCGACGGCCGGGGAATCGAGCGTCTCGTAATACGCGCGCAGCACCGCGAGCACCTCGGGCCGGCTGAATTCCGGCGGCACGTCGGAGCCCTCCGACAGCCACTTGCGCAACTGCGTTCCCGATACCTGCAGCCGGTCGGCGTCGCCGTGCGGGCAGGTGCGGCCCGTCGCCATGCCGCCGCAGCGGTAGCACCAGAACGCGATGCCGATCCGCAGCGGCTGCGTCTGCAGCGCACCCTTCGGTATCGTGTCGAAAATGTGATGGGCGTCGAACGGCCCGTAGTAGCTGCCGACGCCCGCATGGTCGCGGCCGAGGATCTGGTGCGAGCAGCCGTAGTTCTGCCTGAAGAGCGCGTGCAGCAGCGCCTCGCGCGGGCCGGCGTAGCGCATGTCCAGCGGATAGCCTGCCTGCACCACCGTCTTGCCGACGAAGTAGTTCGCGGTCAGCGCACTGATTGCCCGGGTGCGCACCTCGGCCGGGATGTCGCCCGGCTTCAACGCGCCGAGCAGCGAGTGCACGAGCACGCCGTCGCTGACCTCGATCGCGATCTTCGCCAGGTGCTCGTGCGAACGGTGCATCGGGTTGCGCGTCTGGAAGGCGGCGATGCGCGACCAGCCTAGCGACTCGAACAGCGCCCGCGTCTGCATCGGCGTCTTGTAGAGATCGCCGTACTTCTGCGGGAAGCCGCCGCTCGAGAGCACCTTCACCGGGCCGGCGAGGTTTACCTCGCCCTGCGCCATGACGAGGGCGACGCCCGGATGCGCAACGTCGGTCGTCCTGAAGACCGACGTGCATTCGTGCGCCTTGTCGATCGCGTACTTCTCGGTCACGCGCAGCGTCGCGAGGATCGATGCGTCCTCCGGATCGACGAGCGCGACCTCGTCGCCGATCGCGATCGGCGCTGCGTTTGCCGCAGTCGCCGAAAGCGTGATCGGAATCGGCCAGAACAGCCCCGACGCCATCGCCATGCGGTCGCACACGCCCTGCCAGTCGGCGTGCGTCATGAAGCCATCGAGCGGCGTGAAGCCACCGATGCCGAGCATCATCAGGTCGCCCTTCTCGCGCGAGCTGACCACCAGCCGCGGCAGCGTCGCGGCGCGCCGCAGTTCGGCGGCAAGCGCTTCGCCTTCGAGCAGCAGCGGCTTGAGAGCACCGCCACCGTGGGGATCGACCAGAGCCATCGTGTGCTTGCCCTTCAGAGTGCCCGGATGCGCAGCCGTGCGCGAGTACGGCCACTGTTGCCCACTTTCGCATCGGGCGCCGCGCCCCGTCTATCACCGGTACGGGGGATGAGGGCGTAACCCATATGGGGTCTTGCGAGCGGGTGATAGGCTTGCGGCCGGATATGGATCGGCCGCCGCGCCGGGTTTGACGAAGCGCAACGAAGCGTTCCTCCAACGGCTTGCCAAGCCCGGTTCCGGCCCAAACTTGATGCTGTTGCGGCACACCAAGGCGCCGCCCTGCGTTCTCGCGTCAATCGAGTACCCTTTCGCGTATGCAGATGGACATGATGGTGAAGCCCCCATCGCCGCCGATGGTCGCCGACGCTGCGCGCGCGCCCGACACCGGCTTGCTGGCCGAGATCGCCGCCGGACTCTCGACCGACAGCGACATGGGCGCGCTGCTGCAGCGCTTTCTCGAGCCGATCGTGCGCCTGGCCGGCGCGAGCGCGGGCGCGGTGCGGGTGCTCTCCGAGGACGGCGTGCGGCTCGTGATGGTCAGCAGCATCGGCCTGCCGGGCGCAACGTCCGGCGCCGAGCATGCAGTCGATCGCCATTGCGGCTATTGCGGCGCGGCAACCGACGGCCGCGCCCTCGTCTGGGCGGCCGACATCGACGATTGCAACAAGCGGATCGGCGCCGGTTTCTTCGGCGACGATTGCCGGCGCATGCTCGCCGTTCCGCTCCAGCACCGCGGGCGCGTGCAGGGGGTCTACAACCTCTTCTATGCCGCCGGGGCCGAGCCGACGCCTGAGATCCGCGGCGTACTGAAGACGATCGGCGAGCTGATCGGCCTCGCGATGAACAACGCCGCGCTCGAGGCCGAGACGCTGCGCGCGCGGCTGATGCACGAACGCCAGGCGATGGCCGCCGAGGTGCACGACTCGATCGCGCAGACCCTCACCTTCGTCAAGATGCGCCTGCCGCTGTTGCAGGACGCGCTGCACGCGCACGACGACGCGCGATCGCTGCGCTACCTCGGCGACGTGCGCGAAGCGATCGCCGAAGCGCACCTGAAGCTGCGCGAGATCATCGCCCAGCTTCGCACGCGGATCGATCCGCGCGGCCTCGACAGCGCGTTGCAGAGCCTGGCGGCGCGCTTTCGCCAGCGCAGCGGCATCGAGCTGATCTATCGCAACGCGGCGGCCGGGCTGAAGCTGCCCGCCGACGTCGAGACCGACATCTTCCACATCGC
>CAZVNC010000160.1:0-1106 GCA_964628305.1 uncultured Ideonella sp. | reverse complement strand
CGAGCGCTGCCCGGGCTGTCGGGCTGCCCTTGGGCGCGCCGCTCCTGGTTCACCTTCGACACCGCGCCCGGCGGCTTCGAGATCCGGATCGAGGACGACGGCGTCGGCCCGGCAACGAACGACGAGCAGACCGACGACGGCTCGCATTTCGGCCTCGGCATCATGAGCGAGCGCGCGCAGCGCCTCGGCGGCGAGCTGACGGTCGGTGCGCGCCCCGCCGGCGGCACGCGGGTGCGGCTCGCGTTCCCGGCGGCGGGGGCAAGGTGATGAACGAGCCCGGCGCGCGCCTCAAGATCGTCCTCGCGGACGACCATTCGCTGTGCCGCAATGGCCTGACCGAGCTGCTGCAGCAGCGCGGCGGGATGGAGGTGGCGGCTTCGACCGCCGACCCGATGCAGGTGCCCGATCTGCTGCGCGAGCACGAACCCGACCTTGTCGTTCTCGACCTGCGGATGCCGGCGATGGATGGCCTGACGCTGCTGCGCCGGATCCGCGCCGAGGGCATAGCGACGCCGGCACTGATCCTGACCATGAGCGACTCGCAGGACGACCTCGCCGCCGCGCTGCGCGCAGGCGTGCGCGGCTATCTGCTCAAGGACATGGAGCCCGAGGACATCGTCGTCGCGATCGGCCATGCGGCGCGCGGCGAGATCACCGTCGCGCCGGCGATGACGTCCAAGCTCGCCCAGTTGCTGCACAACGGCGGGAAGATCGGCGACCGCCGCGAGCTGATCGCGACGCTGACGGCGCGCGAGCGCGAGGTGCTCGACCACATCGCGCGCGGCGAGAGCAACAAGATCATCGCCCGCGCGCTCGACATCAGCCACGACACTGTCAAGCTGCACGTGCGCCACATCCTCGGCAAGCTCAACCTGAGCTCGCGCGTCGAGGCCGCCGTCTTCGCGGTCGAGGCGCGCGCGACCGAGGCACGCTGATACGAAATCGCGATCAATCGCATGGAGCGGGGACGCCCGCTCACGGCGCGTAGCTGGACCCTGGCCGCCGCGTTGCGGGCGACAGCCGGCGCGGCAAAGCCGGACCCGGACAGCCAGCGACGCTTCGGCGAGGCGGCCGGCTTTGCCGGCTGCCCTGCGGTACTCGCTCCC
>CAZVNC010000159.1:0-6063 GCA_964628305.1 uncultured Ideonella sp. | reverse complement strand
CGAGCGTGCTGCCGCCGACGGCGTAGACGAACTTGCCATCGGGCTTGAAGCCGCCCGGTTTCAGGCCGAGGCAGGCCTCGTAGAACCGGCGGGCGCGGTCCAGGTCCTTGACCGGCAGCATCGTCGTGACGGTGGCATCGGACAACATGGGAAGTCCTTTCGCTGGTTCGGGCCCTGACGCAGCCGTCTGGCACCTGCCAAGCGACGGGCCCGCTTCGCAGCTTATGCCGGTCGCCGCCCCGGCGCCAGCGGTGGACCGTCGTTTCGGCTCCCTGCCGCATCTCCTTCGAGCACCGCCCGGCGCGCGACGATGTTGCTGCGCGATGCAGGGGCACGGCCGGCGGGCGCATGCAGTGCCCGGCGCCGCGACCTAGAATGAACCTTCGAGGGCGCGGCCCGGTAGTTTCTCTGGAAGGCAGAACATGCGCGACTATCTGAAGTTCTATATCGACGGCCAGTGGGTCGACCCGGTTGTCCCGAAGACGCTGGACGTCATCAACCCGGCCACCGAAGCGGTTGCCGGCCACATCTCGATGGGGTCGGCGGCCGATGTCGACCGCGCAGCGAAAGCGGCGCGAAAGGCGTTTGCCAGCTACTCGCGGACGACGGTCGCCGAGCGCGTCGCGCTGCTCGAGGCGTGCATCGCCGAGTACAAGAAGCGCTTTGCCGACATGGCCGCGGCGATCACCGAAGAGATGGGCGCGCCGGCCAACCTGTCGCAGAAGGCGCAGGCCGCGATGGGCATCGGTCATCTGCAGGCGGCGCTGGCCGTGTTGAAGGACTACAAGTTCGAGGAAGCGCGCGGCACGACGCAGATCGTGCGCGAGCCGATCGGCGTCTGTGGCCTGATCACGCCGTGGAACTGGCCGATGAACCAGGTCGCGTGCAAGGTCGCGCCGGCGCTCGCGGTCGGTTGCACGATGATTCTCAAGCCGTCCGAGATCGCGCCGTTCTCGGCCCAGGTCTGGACCGAGATCCTCGACGCCGCCGGTGTTCCGGCCGGCGTCTTCAATCTCGTCAACGGCGACGGCCCGGGGGTCGGCGCGCCGATCGCGAGCCACCCCGAGATCGACATGGTGTCGTTCACCGGTTCGACGCGCGCCGGCATCGAGGTCGCGCGCAATGCGGCGCCGACCGTCAAGCGCGTGCACCAGGAACTCGGCGGCAAGTCGCCCAACATCATCCTGCCCGATGCCGACCTGAAGCGCGCCGTCACCGGCGGCGTGCGCGGCGTGATGACGAACTCGGGCCAGTCGTGCAATGCGCCGACGCGGATGCTGGTGCCCAACGCGCTGATGGACGAGGCGCTGGCGATCGCGAAGACGGCCGCGGAATCGATGAAGGTCGGCGACCCGGCGAGCGATGCCGCGATCGGCCCGGTCGTCTCGGCGGCCCAATGGGACAAGATCCAGACCCTGATCCACAAGGGCATCGACGAGGGCGCGACGCTCGTCGCCGGCGGCCCCGGCAAGCCCGAGGGCCTGGAGAAGGGCTACTACGTGCGGCCGACGGTGCTCGGCAAGGTGAACAACCAGATGACGGTGGCGCGCGAGGAGATCTTCGGCCCGGTGCTCGTGATCCTCGGTTACGACACGGTCGACGAAGCGGTTGCGATCGCCAACGACACGCCCTACGGCCTCGCGGCCTATGTGTCCGGCACCGACGTCGAGGCGACGCGCGCCGTCGCGTCGCGCCTGCGTGCCGGACAGGTGACGCTCAACAACGCGGCGCCCGATCTGATGGCGCCGTTCGGCGGCTACAAGCAATCCGGCAACGGTCGCGAATGGGGCGAACACGCGTTCGCCGAGTTTCTGGAGACGAAGGCCGTCATCGGCTTTACACCGAAAGCGGCCTGATCGAGCGCCGGTTCGGATGAGACCGGCCGGCGCAGGTGCGAGCGAGCCGCCGTTCAGCCTAGCCGCCGATCGGAACAAGGCGCCGATCCTGGAAGTGCTCGCGGGCGTCCTGCCCGCGGACGCGAAGGTTCTCGAGATCGCGAGCGGCACCGGCCAGCACGCGGCACATTTCGCCGCCGCGCACCCGCGCTGGGGCTGGCAGCCGAGCGATGTTCATGCCGAGGCGTTCGAAGGCATTGCATCGCGCTGCGCGGGACTCGCGAACGTGCGGCCGGCGACCCTGCTCGACGTGCTCGCACCGCCTGCCGCTGGCAGGCTCGGCGGCCCCTTCGATGCGGTTTTCTGCGCCAACATGATCCACATCGCTCCGTGGTCGACCTGCCCCGCGCTGATGCGACTCGCGGCGCGCGAGCTGGCGCGCGCGGGCGCGCTCGTCGTCTACGGCCCGTTCATCGAGGACGACGTGCCGACGGCGCCCGGCAACGTCGCCTTCGACGCCGACCTGCGCGCACGCAACCCGCAGTGGGGGCTGCGACGCACCGCGGACGTCGACCTAGAGGCGGCGCACGCCGGGCTGCATCGCGTGCAAAGGCACGCGATGCCGGCGAACAACCTGACGCTTGTGTACCGCCGCGACCCGGGCTGATCGCGCGCGCCGTTCGGCCATCGGCTGTGCGCTGCCCGTTCAGTCGAGCGCGTCGCGCCTGCGACGAACGACGAACGCCACCGCGGCGAGCCCGGTGAGCATCAGCGCGTAGGTCTCGGGCTCCGGAACGACGGCGACGCTGCCGACGAAGGTGAGCAACGCGGTCGCCACGGGCGGGAAATGCCGCCGATCGAGCTGGCCGCGCTTCGTCAGCTCGCCGGTTGCGCCTGCGAAGTCGCCGCTTCCGCCCTTCACGACGAACAGGCCGTCGATGTTGAAGACGTACGGCGTGCCGCTTTCGGTCAGCACGCTGAACGTGGTGCCCCACACCGAGCCGCCGGCGAAGTCCATGCTGAACAGTCCGTCGAAAGTCGTCGTCGGCGGCGGCGGGTAGATGCACTCGCTCATGTTGAAGACGAAGCTGCCGAGGTTCGACAGCGTCGTCGTGATATTTTCGTTCGTGATCGTTACGGCCGGCGCGCAGCGCCCGACGGGCGATGCGCTGCCACCGCTGAGATAGATGGTCCCGTCCATGTCGATGACCTTCGCCGCCGAAGGCAACGCGGACAAGAGCCCGGCCGCCGCGACGATCGAGACTGCCACCGTGCGAAACTGTTTGCCGTTCATCGTGATCTCCTCGAGTACGCCAGGGCGGCGCAAAGGGCAGCTTCTGCCGCGTCGCAGCCGGTGTCCATACCCCGGATGTGATGAATCCATGATGGCGGACTGATTTGTGCCGGCTCAGACCGGCGACAGGCCGCGGCCGAAGCGGTCGAGGCCCAGCTTCTTCATCAACGCGACGAAGCGCGGCCGGTTCCGCAGATCGCGCCAGTGCGGGTCGTCCTTCAGGTAGATCAGCCGCGTGTCGCGAACGCTGTAGGCCCGTTCCAGCTCGGTCAGCGCCGCATCGGCTTCACCGAGTGCGGCATGCAGCGCCGCCAGCGACGTGGGCGGGACGAAGCGCGTGCGAGCCCTGGCTTGCACGTGGGCCAGCGTCTGCCGTGCCTCGTCGTGCCGCCCCATGGCAGCAAGCCGTACGCCGAGCACGGCCTGTGGACGCGAGATGTCGCCGCCGAGATCGGCAGCCGTGCGCAGCGCGGCAAGACCTACTTCGAACCGCCCGTTCGCTACCAGCAGCATGCCCTGAACCACGTGCGACAGCCAGAGTCGGGGCGCGATGTCGAGCGCCCGCTGCAAGCGGTTTTCGGCCTCGGCGAGCTGGCCGAGGTCCAGCAGGAAGCTTGCCTCGATCGCGTTGAAGACGGGGGACATGGGGTCGAGCTCGCGCGTCAGGCGCATGTGGCGCATGCCTTCGTCGATCCGGTCTTGTGTCAGCAGCAACTGCGCGAGGCCGAAGTGGGCCGCCGCGACGTTCGGGTTGACGGTGATCGCGGCCCGGAATTCGCGCTCGGCGCCCTGCCAGTCGTAGCCGTACCAATACGCGCCGTAGCCGCGCTCGGCGCGCGCGTTGGCAAGCGCGGGCGCCAGTTCGAGCGCGTGGGCCAGGGCCGCGTCTGCCGGCGCGAAAACGCTCGACGGCTGGGCGTCGATCCACAGACTGCGCCGGTGCGTCCAGGCGAGTCCCACCCAGGCCAGTGCATAGCCCGGGTCGAGGGCAAGGGCCTCCTCGAGCAAGCGCAGGGCGCGGGCAATGTCTTCGGGGCGCTGCCCCTGGGCGCGCCACATCGCCGCCAGGTAAAGCTGATATGCCTGCGCGTTTCGAGTGCCGCCGGTCTCGCCGTTTCGCTGCGGTGCGGAGCCGAGCTCGTTGCGCAGCACCGGTGCGAGCGCCAGCGTGACGCGTCGCGAGATCTGGTCCTGCAGTTCGAAGACGCCCGTGAACGCCTCGTCGAAGCTGCCGCTCCAGACCGCGACGCCGTCCGTCCGGCGCAGCAAGCGGGCCGTGGCGCGAAGCCGATCGCCGCTGCGTTGCAGTGAGCCGTCGACGATCCAGTCGACGTCGAGTTCGTGCGCCGCGAGCAGCGGATCCTGATCGGCCGCGGCAAAGCGCAGTGCCGAAGCGGTCGAGCGCACGACCAGCCCGGGTACGCCGGAGAGTCGCGCGATCAGGCTGTCGGCCATGCCAATCTCGAGCAGCTTGTCGCGGCCGTCATCGGTCAGCGGCCGAAAAGGCAATACGGCAAGCGTGGCGCCTTGGATCGGTGCGGGAGTGGCCGCCGGGCGGCGCCACGCCCACCAACCGGCGCCGGCCAGCCCGCCGGCGGTGCAAGCGCCGAGCGCCAGGTGCAGCCAGCGCCGTCGGCCGATCGGAGTCGGCGGCGCCGACGCGATCCCCGGTCCGAGCGTGGCGCCGGGGCCGTTCGGCACCGGGTCATCCACCTGCTCGGGATCGCCCGGGGCAGCGATCCGGCCGCTCGCCGCCGCCGCAACGCTCAGTCGGTATCCCACTCTGGGGACGGTCTCGACCTCGAAACTGCCGTTGCCCAGTGTCGCGGCCAACTGCCGGAGGCGATAGACGACACGGTTGATCGCGCTGTCGCCGACGACGCGTCCCGACCAGCAGAGCTCGATCAGTTCACTGCGTCCGACGACCAGGCCGCGCGCCTGCGCCAGCACGACGAGCACCTGCATCACGCGCGGCTCGACGGTCACGGACCCGCCGTTGCGCTGAAGCTGCAGGCACGACGGCCGCGCAACGACTTCGCCGAGCTCGAAGTCCGGCTCCTGCGCCAGTACCACCGGCCCGGCGCGACTTCGCGGCGGCGAAAGCGTGCCGATTAGACCGTTCATGCTCGTCCCTCCAGGGTCGAGCCGAAACGCTAGCACGCCGCCGCAGCGGGTTCAACTGGGACTCAGGATCAGGGGGCAGGCGGGAGCGGCCCGCCTCCGGTGGCGCTTCAGCCGTGCAGCGCGTCGTACTTCGCCTGCAGTTCCTCGCGGCTTTCCTTGTGGTTGGGGTCGGGGAAGATGCAATCGGCGGGGCAGACGAGCTGGCATTGCGGCTCGTCCTCGGCGCCGACGCATTCGGTGCAGCGCGCCGGATCGATGACGTAGATCGGATCGCCGGTGGCGATCGCTTCGTTCGGGCACACGGGCCGGCAGGCGTCGCAAGCGGTGCAATCGTCAGTGATGTACAAGGCCATGATGAATTTTCCTTCAGTTCAGGCTGCAGCGGTTTCCAGTTCCTGCAGCTTACCGTAGCGAAACGCCCCCCAGAGGGCCGCGCCGATCGCGCCGGCATAGATCGAATCGGGGTGCGAGACGGTCTTCACGTTGACCTTCTCGGCGACCATTTCCTCCTGGATCGCGGCGAGCAGCCCGGAGTCGAGCGCGAGGCCGCCGGTCAGCAGCACGGTCCCGGCCTTGATCCCGGTGACCTTGAGCAGCTTGACGATGCGCGACGCCATCGACAGGTGGATGCCTTTGAGGATGTCGGGCGTCGCGATGCCGCGGCTGACCATGTTGATGACATCGGTCTCGGCGAGCACGGCGCAGATCGAGCTGACCTTCTCGGGATCCTGCGCGCTCTGCGACAGCGGCCCGATCTCCTCGACCGCCACGCCCAGGTAGCGCGCGATGTTCTCGAGGAACTGGCCGGAG
>CAZVNC010000158.1:0-6080 GCA_964628305.1 uncultured Ideonella sp. | reverse complement strand
GCCGTCGTCGGCGACGTGACGCGGCTGCGCCAGGTGCTCTTGAACCTGCTCTCCAACGCGGTCAAGTTCACAGAGGCCGGAGAGGTCGTGCTGACCGTTCGCAGCGAGGACGCGATGCTGCACTTCGCGGTGCGCGACTCGGGCATCGGCCTGACCGAGGAAGGCAAGTCGCGCCTGTTCCAGAGCTTCAGCCAGGCCGACAGCTCGACCACGCGCAAGTACGGCGGCACCGGCTTGGGCCTTGCGATCAGCAAGCGGCTTGCCGAGCTGATGGGCGGCACGATGTGGGTCGAGAGCGCCGGGCCGGGCCAGGGCAGCACGTTTGCATTCACGATCGCCGCGCCGAAGGCCGAGGCGCCGCCCGGCGTGCGCCGCGAACTGCTGGGCGAGCAGCCGGCGCTCGCCGGCAAGCGCCTGCTCGTCGTCGACGACAGCGCGACGAACCGCCGCATCCTGGCGCTGCAGACGGCCCGGTGGGGGATGCAGGTGCGCGACAGCGAATCGCCGGCGCAGGCGCTGGCCTGGCTGCAAGACGGCGAGCACTTCGACGCTGCGATCCTCGACATGCACATGCCGGAGATGGACGGGGCACAGCTTGCAGCGCGCATCCGCGCCGCCGGCCACACGCTGCCGCTGGTGCTGTTCACGTCGCTCGGGCGGCGCGAGGCGGGCGAGGATGCGGCGCTGTTCGCCGCGACGCTCGCCAAGCCGCTGCATCAGAGCGCGCTTTTCGACACGCTGGCGTCGCTGCTCGGCGATGCGCCGGTTGCGCGCAAGGCCGAAGTGCCCAAGCCGAAGATCGACGCCAGCATGGCCGCGCGCCATCCGCTGCGCATCCTGCTCGCCGAGGACAACGCCGTGAACCAGAAGCTCGCGCTGCGCCTGTTGCAGCAGATGGGCTACCGCGCCGACGTGGCGAGCAACGGCATCGAGGCGATCGAGTGCGTCGCGCGCCAGACCTACGACGTGGTGCTGATGGACGTCCAGATGCCCGAGATGGACGGCCTCGAGGCGTCGCGCCGGATCGCGGCGCAGTGGCAGACCGGCGCGCGACCGCGTATCGTCGCGATGACGGCCAATGCCATGGCCGGCGACCGCGAAGCCTGCCTCGCCGCCGGCATGGACGACTACGTGACCAAGCCGATCCGGGTCGACGCGCTGGTCGAGGCGTTGCTGACAGCGAGGAGCCGCGATGCGCAATGACGCCACGACGAAGCGGATCGCCGCCCCATCGTCGCGGCGCGCGCAGCTCGCCGACGCCGCCGCGCAATGCCGGCGCCTCGTCGATGCGGGCATCCGCATGCATGCGCTGCGCAGTACCGCTGAGCTCAGCGAATTGCTGATCGGTGAAGTCCCGCAGCTGACCGCGGCGCGGCGCGTGCTGCTGGTGCTCGATGCGCCCGCTGGCCCGGCCATCGCCGGATCGCTGCTGCCCGCCGGCGAGCAAGCGTCGACGCTGCTCGTCGCCGTCACGCGCTGGCTCGCCGAGGCACGCGACACGCACCGCGCGCGACTGCGCCACGGTCCCGAAGGCGCCGCGGCGGCCGACCAGCGCTCGTGCATCGTCGCGCCGCTGTTGGCATCCGATGCGGTGCATGGCGTGCTCTACGCCGATGTCGAAGGTGTCTTCGGCCGCTTCGAGGAAGCGGATCGCGACCTGCTTGCGCTGCTCGCCAGCCAGGCCGGCGTGGCGCTGGCCAACCTGCGCTCGGTGGCCGCGCTCGAGGCGCAGGTCGCGCTGCGCAGCGCCGAAGCGCACGACGCACGGCGGCGCGAAGCGCAGCGCACTGCCGAACTGGCGCTGATCGACGACATCCAGCGGGGCGTCGCCGCCAGGCTCGACTTCCAGTCCATCATCGACGTCGTCGGCGACCGGCTGCGCGCGCTCTTCGCAAGCGAAGACATCGGCCTCGCCTGGATCGACGAGGATGCCGGCGTCGTGCACCAGTTGTACGTCGTCGAGCGCGGCAAGCGCATTCGCATCCCGCCCTTTGCCGTGAGCGCGCAGGACAAGGTCGTGGTCGCGATGCGAAGCGGGCAGCCGCTCTTGCTGCGCACGCCGCAGGAAACCGCGGCCTACGGCATCCGCAGCGCGCCCGGCACGACGCCGAGCCGCTCGAGCGTGTTCGTGCCGGTGATGGCGGACGGCCGCGCGCAGGGGGCGATCCGGCTCGTCAGCCTGGACCGCGAGGACGCGTTCGACGACGCCACCGTCAAGCTGCTCGTCACCGTCGCCGCGGCGATGGGCGTCGCGATCGACAACGTGCGCCTGTTCAACGAGACGCGCGACGCGCTGGCCCAGCAGACCGCCGCCGCCGAGGTCTTGAACGTCATCAGCAACTCGGTGGCCGACGCACAACCCGTGTTCAAGGCGATCGCCGCCGCCTGCCAGCCGCTGTTCGACAGCGACCAGGTCGTGCTCTCGCTCGTCGACGACGCCGGTCTGGTGCGCCACGAGCGCGGCGAGTGGCCGGCGCACGTGAGCGCGGCCGAGGCCGATCGGCAGTGGGCCGTCCTCAACCGGGGCTTTCCGCGCCCGCTGGCGCAGTCCTACCAGTCCTACCCGCTGCGCAAGCGCCGCGTCGTGCACTACCCCGACATGGCGAACGGGCCAGGGCTGCCCGAGAGCTTTCGGCAGATCACGCGCGAGGTCGGCAACTTCTCGATGCTGATCGCGCCGATGCAGACCGAGGCGCGCGATCTGGGCACGATCCACGTCGTGCGCATGCCGCCGCGGCCGTTCAGCGACAAGGAGGCGGCGCTGCTGAAGAGCTTTGCCGACCAGGCGGTGATCGCGATCCAGAACGCACGGCTGTTCAACGAGACCAAGGAGGCACTGGAACGGCAGACGGCGACCAGCGAGCTCCTGAGGGTCATCGGACGCTCGACCTTCGACCTCGACGCGGTGTTCGATACGCTGATCGAAGGCGCGGTGAAGCTGTGCGGAGCCAAGCGCGGCTTCGTCGCCCGCTACGACGGCAAGGTGCTGCGCTTCGCCGCGGGCTGCAACGTCACGCCCGAGCTGAGGACGTATTTCGAGGAGCATCCCTTCGCGACGAATCGCGGCAGCAACGCAGGGCGTGCGGCGCTCGAGCGGCGGACCATCCACAATCTCGACGTTCAGCGCGATGCCGAGTACACCTACGGGGGCGCGCGGATCGATCCGTACCGGACCGTGCTGGCGGTCCCGATGCTGAAGTCGGGCGCGTTGCTCGGCGTCATCGTGATCTACCGGCACGAGGTGCTGCCGTTCACCGACAGCCAGATCGCGCTGGTCGAGACCTTCGCCGACCAGGCCGTGATCGCGATCGACAACGTGCGCCTGTTCAACGAGACCAAGGACGCGCTCGAGCAGCAGACTGCGACCTCCGACATCCTGCGCGTGATCAGCGAATCTCCGCACGACATCCAGCCCGTCTTCCACGCCATCGTCGGCGCGGCGTGCCGGCTCTTCAAGGACAGCGCGGCGATCCTGCTGATGCGCGAGGGCGACAACTACCGAGTGATGTCGGTGGCGCGGCCGGGCCAGCCGCTGACCGGCCCGTCGCCGGAGCTGGTCCCGCTCGACGTGGAGGTCAACTTCCCGTCGCGGGTGATCCTCGAGAAGCGGATGTTGCACCTGCCGGACTGGCTCGCCGTCGAGTTGCCGCCGCACGAGCAGCGCGTGCAGGCCGGCGAGGGCTTTCGCTCGTCGATGATGCTGCCCATCGTGCAAGGCGATGAGTGCATCGGCGCGCTCGGCATCGCGCGCCAGGTGCCGGGTGAGTTCAGCGCGAGGGAGATCGCGCTGTTGCGCGCCTTCGCCGATCAGGCGGTGATCGCGATCCACAACGTGCGGCTGTTCAACGAGACGCGCGAGGCGCTCGAGCGCCAGACCGCGACCGCCGACATCCTGCAGGTGATCAGCGCGTCAGTGGCCGACCCGCAGCCGGTGTTCGAGAAGATTCTCGTGAGCTGCGAGCGGCTCTTCGGCGGCAACCGGTTGATCGTGTTCCTGGTCGGCGAGGACGGGCTGCTCCACCTCGCCGCGATGCGCGGTCCGGACGCCGATGACGTCGCACGCACGCGCCAGATCTTCCCCGTGCCGCTCGAAGGCACGGCGAGCGAGCAGGCGGTCCGCGAGCGCCGGGTGGTCACCTACGCCGATGTGCTCAATGACCCGGACGTTCCCGAAGGCTTGCGCCGCGTCGCCGCGCAGTTCGGGGAGAACTACTCGCTGGCGGTCGCGCCGATGATCTGGAACGGCGCCGCGATCGGCTCGATCTCGGTTGGTCGCGAAAGGCTCCAGATCCTCGACGCCAAGGAGCAGGCGCTGCTCGAGACCTTTGCCGACCAGGCGGTAATCGCAATCCAGAACGCGCGGCTGTTCAACGAAACGCGCGAGGCGCTCGAGCAGCAGACCGCGACCGCCGAGGTGCTGCAGGTCATCAGCAGTTCGGTCGCCGACACGGCGCCGGTGTTCGAGAAAATCCTCGACAGTTGCGAGCGCCTGTTCGCGACCGACCAGCTTGCGATCTTCATCGCCGGTGACGACGGGCAGTTGCACACCGGGGCGCTGCGCGGCGCGGCGATCCAGGCCATGACGGCGGCCTTGCCGAGGCCGCTGGGCGAGACCGCGACCGGGCTCGCGATCCGCGAGCGGCGCACGATCTACATCGCCGACGCCGCGGCGACGCCCGATCTGCCGCTGGCCACCCGAGCCGGCCTCGACCTCGTTGGCAACTACTCGGGCGTCTTCGCGCCGATGCTGTGGGAGGAGCGCGGCATCGGCTCGATCATGGTCATGCGCCAGCCGCCGCGGCCGTTCGCCGCCAAGGAGATCGCGCTGTTGCGCACCTTCGCCGACCAGGCTGTGATCGCGATCCAGAACGCGCGGCTGTTTCGCGAAACGACCGAGGCGCTCGAGCGCCAGACCGGCACTGCCGAGATTCTGAAGGTGATCGCCAGTTCGCCGTCCGACGTGCAGCCGGTGTTCGAGGCGATCGCGACGAGTGCGAACCGCCTCGTCGGCGGCCATTCGACGGCGGTGTTTCGGGTCTTCGACGAACGCCTGCACCTGGTCGCCTTCACGCCGACCAACGTGGCCGCGGACGCGGTGTTGCAGGGCATGTTCCCGATGGCGCTGGCCGACTTCGCGCTCGCCGAGCCGCTGCAGCAAGGCAGCATCGTGCGCGTCGCCGACACCGAGGACGAAGCCCAGGTGCCGGCGGCGCTGCGCGACCTGGCGCGCCTGCGCGGCTATCGCAGCATGCTGTTCTGCCCGCTGATGCGCGACGGCAAGGCGATCGGCATGATCAGCGTCACGCGGCGCGAGCCGGGGCCGTTCGCGCCGCATCTGGTCGAACTGATGCAGACCTTCGGCGACCAGGCGGTGATCGCGATCGAGAACGCGCGCCTGTTCAACGAGACGCGGGAGGCGCTGGAGCGCCAGACGGCCACCTCCGAGGTGCTGGCGGTGATCAGCAGTTCGGTGTCCGACACGCAACCGGTGTTCGAGCGCATCGTCGACAGCGCGCGGCGCATCCTGAACACGAACTACGTCAACATCGGCCTGATCGGCGAAGACGGACTGGTCCATCTGGACGTGAACGAGACGCCGCAGTTCCCCGACGACGCGCTGTACCCCAAGGTCGTCGCCTGGTTGCGGCGCACGTTTCCGGCACCGGTGCGCGAGACGTTTCACGGCTACTGCGCACACAAGCGCGCCGTGATTCACTACCCCGACGTGATGCACGGTCCGGGCGTGCCGGCCGCGGTGCGCGAGAGCACCGACTGGATGGGCGAGCACTCGCAGCTCTGGGTGCCGCTCGTCTGGGAAGGCAAGGGCATAGGCGCGTTCGGCGTCGCGCGCTTCCCGGTGCGGCCTTTCAGCGAGAAGGAGATCACGCTGATCAGGACCTTCGCCGACCAGGCGGTGATCGCGATCCAGAACGCGAAGATGTTCAAGCAGACGCAGGAAGCGCGCGAGCAAGCGGAAGTGGCCAGGGGCCAGGCCGAGTCGGCCAACGAAGCCAAGAGCGCGTTTCTGGCGACGATGAGCCACGAGATCCGCACGCCGATGAACGCGGTGATCGGCATGA
>CAZVNC010000157.1:0-6097 GCA_964628305.1 uncultured Ideonella sp. | reverse complement strand
AGCGCGAAGCCGAGCGCCATCGAGATCAGGATCTTGAACGGCGAGCCCTTGCCCATGCCGACGAAGCTGCAGAACGTCAGCAGGTAGACCGAGAAGAACTCGGGCGATCCGAACTCGAGCGCGAAGTTCGCGACGAGCGGCGCGAGGAAGGTGATCATCAGCACGGCAATGAAGGCGCCGACAAACGACGATGTGAACGCAGCCGTCAGTGCCTGCCCGGCCTGCGCGCGCTGCGCCATCGGGTAGCCGTCGAAGGTCGTCGCGACCGACCACGGCTCGCCCGGAATGTTGAACAGGATCGACGTGATCGCGCCGCCGAACAGCGCGCCCCAGTAGATGCACGACAGCATGATGATCGCCGAGGTCGGCGACATCGAGAACGTGAGCGGCAGCAGGATCGCGACGCCGTTGGCGCCGCCGAGCCCGGGCAGAACGCCGATCAGCACGCCAAGGACGATGCCGACGAACATCAGCCCGAGGTTGGCTGGCGTCAGGATGACGGCAAAGCCCGACAGCAGTGAACCGAGAGCTTCCATCAGCCGGACTTCGCGGGAATCGTAACGACGCTCAGTAACCGAGGAAGGCGAGCGGCTCGAGGCGGCCCTTGTAGAGCGGCACCTTGAACCAGACCTCGAACATGAGGAAGAAGAATGCGCTCACCGCAAGGCCGAGAAAGATGCCCTTGGCGGGAGGGTACTTGCCGAGCACGATCATGAAGACCGCGATGTAGATCGCCGAGGCGACGTAGACGCCGACGAACACGATCGCGAATACAAAGACGAAGGCCGGCAGCAGGACCGACGCGACGCGGCCGAGTTGCTGACGATCGACGAACACGGCGGTGTCGCGCGCCTTCGAGAACATCGCCTGGTAGAAGACGCCGAGCGCCCCGAAGCAGATGATGAGCCCGATGTAGAACGGAAAGTAGCCCGACCCAGGGCCGTCGTCGGTCCAGCCCGCACCGAGCCGCCGCGCTTCGACGATGACGACTGCACCGACGACGAACAAGATGGCGGCGACGATCGCATCCATCGTGTTGTTCCTGACGACGGCCGGGGACTCCGGCCCGCCTTGCGACTGAAGATCTGACATCCGTGGCTCCTACAACGGCTTGCGAACCTCCGGCGCTCCACCCGTCAGGGCGCGCGCAGGGCATCGCCGCCGGCGAGGCGCAGCGCGCCCCGGCGTGGCATCACTTGGCGAGGAAGCCGGCTTCCGTCATCAACTGCTTGTGCGTCGCTTCCGCGGCGGTCAGCCATTGCACGAAGTCCGGGCCCGAGAGGGCCGTCGTGTTGAAGGCGCCCTTCTCCATGAAGTCCTTCCACTCCGGCGTTTCGCGCACCTTCTTCAAGAGATCGCCGTAGAACGCGATCTCCTCGGGCGTCACGCCCGGCGCCATGAAGATGCCGCGCAACATCACGTAGTCGGTCGGAATGCCGGCCTCCTTGCAGGTCGGGATGTCGCCCCACGCCATCGTGTCGGTCACCTTCGCCTTGTACGGCATGCGGGTGTCGTCGAACACGCACAGCGGACGCAGCTTGCCGGCGCGCCACTGGGCGACCGCCTCGACCGGATTGTTCACGCTGGAGTCGATGTGGCCGCCGACGAGTTGGACGGCGACATCGCCGCCGCCCTTGAACGGCACGTAGATGAACTTGACGCCGGCGGCCTTCTCGATCCCGACAGTGATGATCTGGTCCTCCTGCTTCGATCCGGTGCCGCCCATCTTCATCTTGTTCGGACCAGCCGTCTTCACGGCGTCGATGTAGTCCTTCGCCGTCTTGTACGGCGTATCGGCGTTGACCCACAGCACGAACTGATCGAGCGCCATCATCGTCACCGGCGTCAGATCCTTCCAGTTGAAGGGCACACCGGTCGCCATCGGCGTCGTGAAAAGGTTCGACAGCGTGATGATGATCTTGTTCGGGTTGCCCTTCGCCTCCTTCACGTCCAGGAAGCCCTCCGCGCCCGCGCCGCCGGACTTGTTCACGACGATCATCGACTCCTTCATCAGCTTGTGCTTGACGACGATGCCCTGGATCAGGCGCGCCATCTGGTCGGCCCCGCCACCGGTGCCGGCGGGGACGATGAACTCGACCGGCTTGGTCGGCTCCCACGCCAGCGCCGGGCCGGCAAGGCAGGCGGCGGCAAGCACGGTGACCGAGGCCAGCCCACGCGCGAGCGTTGCGCACCGGGATGAAAGAGCGAACTTCGTCATGACTTCTCCTGTGAATGAGCCGAATTCGATTCTCGATCTGTCGCGCAAAGGTGATCCCACGTCAGTTTCCGAGTCGCGTCCTGAGCAGCCTCGCGAAGGAATTTGTCGGTTGCCGGCAGGTTCCGCATTGCGTGGCGCGCCAACACGGTAAGCGAAGATGCGCCGATGCGTCAATGAGTCAATGCGTCAATGCGTCAGCGCGGCGATCTTGGCCTTCAACTGCGGCAAGGCGGCAAGCGCCGCTTCGCGGCCGGCCTCGATCGATTGCGCGCGCGCCGCGAAGTCGACGCTCGTGACGCCACGAAGCCGCGGGCGCAGCGCGATGTCGGCATCGCGCATCTCGAACTGGTTGATGCTGCGGCCCATGATCGTGAAGGTCTGCAGCAGCAGGCTCAGCATGTCGCCCGTGTCGGCGCCGTCGGGCAGTTCGGTGATGTCGACCGCGATCACGAGCTCGGCGCCCATCTGGCGCGCGAAGCGCACCGGCACCGGCGAGACGAGGCCGCCATCGACATACTCGCGGCCACCGATGCGTACCGGCCGAAAGACCGCCGGCACGGCGCTCGACGCCCGCACTGCGACGCCGGGGTCGCCGCGCTGGAAGAGTATCGGACTGCCGTTGTCGAGGTCGGTCGCGACGATGCCGAGCGGGATGCGCATCTTCTCGATCGCGAGGCCGCCGGTCTGCTCGCGAACGAAGCGCCCGAGCGCCTCGCCGCGGATCAGCCCTCGGCCGGGGAACGACCAATCGGTGATCGCCGCCTCGTCCATCGAAGCGGCAAGCGCCGCGAGTTGGGCCCCGCTCTTGCCCGACGCATAGAGCGCGGCGACGAGGCTGCCGGCCGACGTGCCGACGACGAGATCGGGCCGAATGCCCGCTTCTTCGAGCACCTCGATGACGCCGATATGCGCGAAGCCGCGCGCCGCGCCGCCGCCGAGTGCCAGGCCGATGCGCGGCGCACGCGGCGGCGTCGGCGCAGGCGCGACGACGGCCGGTGGCGCGGGCGGCGTCGGCTGCGCAATGGGCGGGCTCTGACACGCCGCGACGGTGAACGCCGCGATCAACGCGCAGGCGAAGCTGCGCATCCTTGCGCGAGGCGTCATCCGGCACGCAACCGTGTGGCCGGCGCACGCTGGTCGAGCAAGGCCCCGATGCGCTGCGCCATCCGTCCGGCGGCGCCACGATGACTGGCGGCAAACACGAGGCAGCGAGCGATCGCGTCGCGCTGTGCGCAAGCAGCGAGCGGTTCGCAGGCGAGCGCGACCGCTTCGCGCAGGTTCGCGACGCGACGCGCCGCGCCGGCCGCTTCGGCCATCTCCGCGGCTTGCGCGAAATTGAAGGTATGCGGCCCCATCAGCACCGGGCAGCCGCAGGCGGCGGCCTCGATCAGGTTCTGGCCGCCGAGCGGCGCGAAGCTGCCGCCGAGCAGCGCGACCTGGGCGCTCGCGTAGTACAGCGGAAGTTCACCCATCGAATCGCCGAGCCAGACGTCGGCCGCCAGTGCATCAGGCGGCGGCGCGCCATCCCACGTGCTGCGCCGTGCGAGCCGCAGCCCCGCCGCTTCAACGAGCGCGGCAACCGCGTCGAAACGCTGCGGATGACGCGGCACGATGAGCAGCAGCGGGCGCGCCCCGCGCTGCGCGCACCAGGCGGCCAGCAGTTCGGCCTCTTCGCCGTCGCGCGTGCTCGAGGCGAGGACGACGCGCCTTGCGATCGCGTCGCGCCACGCCCGACCTTTTGCCAGCAGCTCGGCGGACGGCGTCATGTCGAACTTCAGGTTGCCGCAGGTTTCGACCCGCGGCGCCCCTGCGCTGCGCAGGCGTTCGGCGTCGGCGTCGGTCTGTGCCAGGACGAGGGCGAGGCTTGCGAAGGCGGGGCGCATCAGGTGCGGCGCACGCGCCCCGCGGCGCAGGCTGCGTTCGCCCAGGCGCGCGTTGGCAAGCACCATCGGCACGCCGAACGCAGCGGCCGCGTGCAGCAGATTGGGCCAGATCTCGGTCTCCATCAGGATGCCGATGCGGGGCCGATGGTGGGAGAAGAAGCGCCGCGTCGCGCCCGGGCTGTCCCACGGCAGCCAGAGCTGGCGATCGCCGTCGCGCAGCAGCGCGGCGCCTGCCGCGCGGCCGGTCGCCGTGCCGTTCGTGAGGAGCAGGCGCAGCGTCGGATCGCGCTCGCGCAAGGCGTCGATCAGCGACTCCGCAGCGCGCGTCTCGCCGAGTGATACGGCGTGGACCCAGACCCAGCCACCCGAGTGCGGCTCACGGTAGCGGCCGAAGCGTTCGCCGATCGCAAAGCCGTACAGCGGTTCGCGCCGCGCGCGCCAGTGCAGGCGCAGCCAGACGAGCGGAACGAGAAGCGCGGCGACCCCGCCGTAAAAGCGACGCAGCATCGTCAGCTTCCCTCCGGCGCACGCGCCGCCCACGCCTGTTGCCACGCGGCCCACACCGCTTCGGCCGACGGCGCGCCTTCGCCGCCGACCGCCATCTGGTGCGCGCGTCCGACGGGCCCGGCGCGCCAGACGCGCGGCTGGCTGAAGATCTGCACGTGGCAGAGGTCGAGCGCGACGGCGAGGTGGCTCAGCCCCGAGTCGACGCCGATCACACCGCTGCACGCGGCCAGCCGCCGAGCGAGGGCGTCGAGCGCCATCGTCGGGAGGATCTCGACATTGGCATTGCCTTGCGCGCCGAAGTCCGCCGCAACCGCCGCAGCGATGCGCCGCACGCGTTGCGCCTCGAGCGGGCCGGAGCGCGGCAGGACGACGCGAAAGCCGGCCGCGACGAGGCGCTGCCCGATGTCGGCCCAGCACGGTTCGGGCCATTCGTTGTCGCTGCGCGTCGTGCCGTGCGCAAGAACGACGTCGCGCGTCGCTGCCGCGGGCGACGCGAAGCGCCAGTTCACTCGCGGCACCGATTCGCGTGCCGCGTCGCCTTCGCCTTCGCCGTCGGCTATCGAGTAGCCGAGCGAGCGCGCGGCGAGCAGCCGATAACGGCGCACCGCATGGACGCGCCGCTCCATCGGGATCGGCCGGTCGACGAGGTAGCGTACCGGCCACTCGTAGCCGCAGAGTTCGCTCCCGTTCGCATATGTATAGCGGTGGCCGTCCGACGTGAGCCTTGCGCGTCGCGCGACTAGGGCGGACTTGATGAGGCCCTGGAAGTCGATCACGGCGTCGTACGTGTCGCGCCGCAGATCGGCCTCGAACGCACGGCGTTCACGCCTTGTCGCGGCGGCGAAGCACTGCCGGCGCCAGCGGCGGCCGGCGTACGGCACGACCCGATCGATGCCGAGGACGACGCCGAGCAGCGGCGCGAAGGCCTCCTCGACGACCCAGTCGATCTCGACCGGGCGGGCGTGCGCAAGCAGGTCGTGGACGACGGGCAAGGTCTGGATCACGTCACCGAGTGACGACAGCTTGACGATCAGGACGCGCAAGGTGGCGTCTTTCCGTCGGCGGCTCGGATCAATGTGCCGCGGCGGCAATCCGCGCGTCGGGCTTCACGGCGCGCAGCGCGGCGAGGAACTCATGCTCGATGCGATCGAGCGCTGCTTGCGTATGACCCTCGAAGCGCAACACGAGAACGGGCGTCGTGTTGGATGCGCGAACGAGGCCGAAGCCGTCGTCGTACTCGGCGCGGAGGCCGTCGATCGTGATCAGCTCACGCGCGGCGGGGAACGTTGCCGTCGCGAGGAGTTGGTCGATGACGCGCTGCGGCTCGCCTTCGGCGCACGGCACGTTCAACTCGGGCGTCGAGAAGCTCGTCGGCAGGGCGTCGAGGACGACGCTCGGGTCGGCGCTGCGCGACAGGATCTCGAGCAGGCGCGCAGCCGTGTACGTCCCGTCGTCGAAGCCGTACCAGCGCTCGGCGAAGAAGATGTGG
>CAZVNC010000156.1:0-6109 GCA_964628305.1 uncultured Ideonella sp. | reverse complement strand
TCCGGCGTCGGCATCAATCCGCACCACGGCACGCCGCTCAATCCGGCGACTGCAACGCTCGACGCCACGCCGCGCATTCCGGGCGGATCGACGTCGGGGGGCGCGGTCTCGGTTGCGGGTGGCGCGGCGTGGGCGGCGCTCGGTTCGGACACCGGCGGCTCGATCCGCATTCCGGCCGCGCTGCAGGGATTGGTCGGCTTCAAGAGCACCGCGCGGCGCGTGCCGACCGGTGGTTGCATTCCGCTGTCGACGACGCTCGATACAGCGTGCGCGATCACGCTCTCGGTGCGCGACGCCGTGCTCGTGCACGAGATCCTTGCCGCGCGAAGCGCAGGGCTCGCCGCACGGCCGCTGCACGCGATGCGCCTTGCGCTGCCGACGACAACCATGCTCGACGCGCTGGATGCGGCTGTCGCGTCCAGCTTCACGCGCGCGATAGCCGCCTTGCGCGCCGCTGGCGCGACGATCGAGGAGGTCGAATTTCCCGAGCTCGGTCAGCTTAGCCAGCTGCAGGTTTCGGGCGGCTTTGCGGCTGCGGAGTCCTGGGCTTGGCACCGCCGGATGCTCGCCACGCGAGAAGCGGACTACGACCCGCGGGTCGCGATCCGCATCCGGCGCGGCGAGGCGATCAGCGCGGCCGACTACATCGATCTGCACGAAGCACGCAGCGCGTGGATCGCGACCATGGAGCAGCGCCTGCGCTGCTATGACGCACTGCTGTCGCCCACCGTGCCCATCGTCGCACCGGCGATCGCGCCGCTCATCGAAAGCGATGCCGCGTTCCATGCCGCGAACGCCCTGCTGCTGCGCAATACGTCGGTCGTCAACATGCTCGACGGCTGCGCGCTTTCGATGCCGTGCCACGCGGTGGGCGAACTGCCGGTCGGTCTGATGGTCTGGAGCGGTGCGATGCAGGACGACACCGTGCTCGACGCATCGATCGCGATCGAGGCTGCGCTTGCAAAATCGCCGTCGGCCTTGCCGCGCCGCTGACGATGCGCATCGCGATCATTGGCGCCGGGATCGTCGGCGTCGCCACCGCCTACGAGCTTGCGGCCGACGGTCATGAGATGACCGTCTTCGAGCGGCGCGGCAGCGTTGCCGCTGAGGCGAGCTTCGCCAACGCCGGCATCAACGGCCCGGGCTACGTCACGCCTTGGTCGGCAACCGGCAGAACGTTCGATGGGCTCGGACTGGCGCGCCTTCGCGCGGCGTTCGACATCACGACCCTCGGCTGGATACACAAGCTTCGGCACGCCGGCAATGCGCAACGCGGCGCGACCAACCGGGCACGCCTGCAGCGTCTCGCGCTGTTCAGCCGCGAACGGCTGCATGAGCTGACGCGCTCGCTGCGGCTCGACTACGAGCGCAGCGAAGGCTGCCTCGTGCTGCTGCGCGGCAAGCGCGACCTGGCCGCGCTGCGGTCCGGCCTGGACGTGCTGCGCGAACTCGGCGTCGCGTTCGACGAGCTCGACGCCGAGGGCTGCCTGCGCGTCGAGCCCGGCTTGAGCCCGGCGACGCCGCTGCACGGCGGCATCTACCTTGCAGGCGACGAGGTCGGCAACTGCCGGCAGCTCGCCTGGCTGATGCGCGAGCAGGCGCAACACCTGGGCGCGCGCTTTCGCTTTCACACCACGGTGCGCGCGCTACATCCGGGCGCGACGCCCGGCGTGACGCATGAGCAGTTGGGCGCGGACGAGACGACGCGCTTCGGCGGGCCGGGCGACGCCGCGTCGCGCGAGGGCCTGGCGACGCAGCCGATGGCACTCGGCCCCGTCACCGACGCGTTCGACGCGGTCGTCGTCTGCGCCGCGCTCGGCTCGCCGCTGCTGCTCGCGCCGCACGGCCTCCAGCTGCCGCTCGCCGCGGTGCATGGCTATTCGATCACCGCGCCGCTGCGCCACATCGAAGAGCACATCGATTTCGGCCCCCGATCGGCGGTGATCGACGACCGCTACAAGGTCACGATCTCGCGCCTGGGCAAGCGGGTGCGCGTTGCCGGCGGCGCGCAGGTCGGCGGCAACCCGGAGCGCCACGATCCGCGTGCGATCGCGACCCTCCACAAGGTCCTGAACGACTGGTACCCCGGCGCGACGCACATTCGTCAGGCCCAGCAATGGAAAGGCGCGCGCCCGATGCTGCCCGACGGCCCGCCGGTGATCGGCCCCTGCGGAATCGCTGGCGTCTGGCTCAACCTTGGCCACGGCGCGAACGGCTTTGCACTCGCCTGCGGCTCGGCGCGTGTGCTCGCCGATCAGATCGCCGGGCGCGCACCGGCCATCGACGTCGAAGGGCTTGACGTCTCCCGGCTGCGAGGCTGAGCGTTCCCAGCCATAGCGCAGACCGGTGCGCCGAAGGCCCGGCTCACCGTTCCCGGGCGGCCTCATCGGCGAGAAGGCGACGCCGGCGACGACCCGCTCGCGGCCCAGGCCAGGGCGATTTCGCGGTGATGCGGCACGTTGGACACGAAGCTCTCGCGCAACGCGGCGTCAGTGATCGTCGCGGCCACCCGCTCCAGCGCTTCGTGCGCGGCGGCCAGCGCCGGCTGCGCGCGTGCGTCGCCGCTGCGCGCAAAGGCGCGATGGCAGGTCAGCAGCAGCAGCCGCGCGTCGGCACCCTCCAGCGCACCCGGCTCGGCGCTCAGCGCGAACAGCGATTCGGCGGCCCGCTGCGCAGTGTCGACCTCGCCCAGATCGAGCGCGGCGCGCACGAGGCCGGTCCGGGCATCGATCTGCAGCGGATGGTCGATGCGGCGCGCGATGCCTTCGGCACGCTCGTAGGATTCGAGCGCGGCCCGCGGTTGCGCCAGTGCCAGTTGTGCATCGCCGACGCGCAGATGGGCTGCGGCCTCGAAGTCGGCGGCCAGCACTTGCGCCGCCAGCGCCGCGCCCTCGCTGCCGAGCGCCAGCGCCGCGGCCGCATCGCCGGCGTACAGCCGCGCCTGCGACAGGTTGCCGAGCGACGCGCACTGCAGCGAGCGCGCGCCGATCGCGCGACACAGGCGCAGCGTGTCCTCGAGGTAGCGGCGGGCCTGCTCGAGATCGCCGAACCACAACCAGTCGGCGCCGACATTGCCGAGCGCAACGGCTTCGCCGTGGCGATCGCCGAGTTCGCGCCAGATTCCCAGATCCCGCAGGTCGTAGCTCAGTCCGGCGACCTGGTCGTCGCGCTGATTGGCGATGAACGACAGCGCGTTCAGGAACAGTGCTTCGACACGTCGCAGACCGAGCGCGCTTGCTTCGTCCAGTCCCGCCTTCGCGAGCGCCGCACCGTCGTCCAGCCGACCCTGAGCACCAAGCGCATCGGCCACCAGGCGCTGCGACTGCAGGCGTGATTCGATGTCGCCGGCGCGTTCGGCGAGCGCCATCGCCTCGCGCGCCTGCGCCTCCTGCGTCAGGGAGTCGGCGACCCGCATCGCGTACAAACTGCGGCGCTGCGCCACCCACCCGCGCCGCGTGTCGTCGGCCATCGCGTCTGCGACAGCGTCCATCGCATCGAGCGCCGCCCGCTGCTCGGCGCGCCGGCCGAGCAGCCCGAGCGCGTACTCGCGCACTGTCAGCAGCCGCCAGCGCAGCAGGTCCGCCTCGGCCCCGGCAGCCACCGCCGCGTTGCCCGAATCGAGCAGGTCCAGCGCACGCGCCGTGTGCGCCAGCGCCAGGTCCTGCGCGTGGCGCTGCTTCGCATGTTCGGCGGCGCGCGTGAACCAGGCGACCGCTTCCGCATCGTTGCCGGCGAGCGCGTAGTGTTCCGCGGTGGCGGCAAGGAAGTCGTTGGCACGCGCTCCGCCCTGCCCCGCCAGCCACGCGGCAGCGCGCGCGTGCAGCACCTGGCGCACGCGGCGCAGCAGCGTCGCGTACGTCACCCGGTGCAGGATCTGGTGCTCGAACGCGTACTCGCGCACGTCGTCGAAGTCCGCTTCCGGACGCGCCAGCGTCATCCGGCGCTGCACCAGCGCCGGCAGCGCCTCGGGCGCCCGCGCGTCGACCGCCGCCAGCGCCCGGTCCCAGAACACCGCGCCGATCACGCTCGCCGAGCGCAGCGCCCGCCGCTCGCGCGCCGGCAGCGCGTCGATTCTGGCCTGCAGCACGCCGGTCAGCGATTGCGGAAGCTGGGTCGCGAGCAGCCCTTCGACGAACGGCGTCGGGCGATCGGCGCCGGCGCCGATCGCGCCGCGCTCGAGCAGCATCTTCACCAGCTCTTCGATGTAGAACGGGTTGCCCTCGGCGCGCGCTGCGATCAGCTCGTGCAATCCGGCCGGCACGTCGGGCACCTCGCGCAGCAGATGCGCCGCGAGTTCGCGGCTCGCCTGCGCGTCGAGCGCGGCCAGCTCGAGGCGCTGGTGCGTCACATCCTTCGCGTCCGCGGCACCGAGCCACTGCGCGCGGCGCTCGTCCAGCGCCGGCCGCGCCAGCGCGATCAACAGCAGCGGCAGGTCCTGGCCAACGCGCAGCAGGTGCTGCAAAAAGTCGAGCGAGCCGTCGTCGGCCCAGTGCAGATCCTCCAACTGCATCATCAGCGGCAGCGCCACCTCGCCGCTGTCCACCTGCGCCGCGAACCTGACGATCTGCGCAGCGGCGTGAAAGGCACGGTCGCGAAGCTGGCGCGCATCGCCCTGCAGGCCTTGCACGTGCGGGCTGGCGCCGAAGTCGATACCGATCAGGTGCCCGAGCAAGTGCGCCTGAGCCTGCGCCAGGTCGGCGCCGAGATGGCGCTCGAACAGCGGCACGATGCCCGCCACGATCTTCGAGCGCGCCTGCTCGAGGCTGTCGCCGTCGCCGATCTGCAGGCGGGCGGCGATGATGTCGCGCAACAGGCCATACGGTTCGCCCTGCGTGGACTGCAGCGCCCGGCCCCGGAAGACGCGCGCGCGTACCGTCTGCTGCCGTGCCCAGTCGTCGAACTCATGCAGCAGCCGGCTCTTGCCGACGCCGGCCTCGCCAACGACGGCGACCGCTCGCAGCCCGCCGCCGGCAATGGTGTCGCGCCAGGCCTGTTGCAGCAGGCCCAGCTCGATAGCGCGTCCGACCATTTGCGTCGGCACACCTTCGATGCCGCGCGGCGTGCTGCGAAACGTGGGCGGCCGATCGCCGCGTACCAGATAGGTCGCGATTGGGCCGTCGACTCCCTTGACCTCGATCGGCGGCTGTGCTTCGACCTCGAAGCGCCCGCGCACATGGCCGAAGGTATCGCTGCTGATGCGCAGGCCGCCAGCCGGTGCCGATTGCTCCATTCGTGCCGCGACGTTGACCGCTGTGCCGCGGATGCTGCCATCCGCCTCGACCCCGCCGCCGAGCAGCACGTCGCCGGTGTGCACGCCGACGCGCACGTCGAAGCCGGCGTGGCCGTGGCGCGCCAGCACCTCGGCGCCAAGCGCGCGCCCTTCGGCCAGCAGCGCGAGGCCGCAGCGCACCGCGCGTTCGGCATCGTCCTCGCGTCCGCGATCGGCGCCAAACGCGGCGAGCAGGTTGTCTCCGGCGTATTGCAGCACTCGCCCCTGGTGACGTTCGACGATCGCGGTGCAGCGCGCCAGCGCGCCGTTCATTACCGCATGCACTTCCTCGGGATCGAGCTTTCGGCTCAGCGCCGTCGAGCCGACGACGTCGAGAAACAGGATCGTGACCTGGCGCAGCGCCTGGCCGGCTGCGGGCGGTGCGTCGCCGGCGTCAGCTGCGCTTGCGCGCAAGGCGGCGATCGCGGCGTCGACGGCGGCATCGCCAAGCTGCGGCCGCTGGCTCTCGAGCGCGGCAATGCCGGCGAGCAGCGTGGCGCGATCGACCGGCATGGGGCGTGAAGGAACGATGACGTTGGCGCCGGCGGGCAGCGGCCCTCGCGGATCGCCGCGAGGCCGCGGCGCGCCTTCAGCGACGCTTCGGGTCGAACTGCTTTTCGAGCCCGTTCCAGACCTTGTAGTACTCCGGCTGCTGAGTCTCGAGCGCGTGGCGCGTCGGCTGCAGCACGGCCGGCGTCTCGAACATAAAGGCCATGGTGTCGCGGATGTAGTCGGGCTTGCCGGTGTCGGCGGCACTCGCCTTCTTGAAGGTGCCCAGGTCGGGGCCGTGGCCGGTCATGCAGTTGTGCAGCGAGCTGCCGCCGGGCACGAAGCCTTCGG
>CAZVNC010000155.1:0-6167 GCA_964628305.1 uncultured Ideonella sp. | reverse complement strand
TCGAAGCCGGCTCGCGTGAGCCGAAGCAGTTCGGCGCGCGCGCCGCGGCCCGCATGGTCGAGATCCCAGTCGCTCAGCACGTGGCGCTTGAACCCCGCCGCGAGCGGCGTGCTGCCTGGCCGGTGCGTGTGGCCGTGCACCAGCAGTTGCGCGTCGGCGTTGCGCAACCAGGAGATCGCGGTGTCGAAGTCGATGTCAGCCGCGTCGGCCGGCAACAACCCCTCGGCATTGCGCTGTTCGCTGACGTGGCGCATCTGTGCCGCGTGCCGCCGCCGCTCGGCCAATGGCAACGCGAGCGCCATCGCCTGCCATTGCGGATTGCGCACCATGGCGCGAAAGCGCTGGTATTCGGTGTCGGCCAGACACAGCGCGTCACCGTGCGTGAGCAGCACGCGCTGACCGAAGGCCTGCAGCAGCGTCGGGTCGGGCAGCGCGATCAGTCCGCAGCCTGCGAGCATCGCTTCGCCGAGCAGGAAGTCGCGATTGCCGGCCATGAAGCCAACGCGGCGCTGGCGTGCGGCCTGCTCCAGCACGCCAGCGCATTGCGCCTCGAAGCCTTCGAGGCGGGAATCGTCGCCGACCCAGACGTCGAAAAGATCGCCGAGGATGAAGACCGCTTCGGCCGACGTGCCGAGCAGGTACGCCGACCACGCCTCGAAGGTGCGCGGCATGTCGGCCGCGAGGTGGATGTCAGAGATGAAGTCGATCGCGGCCCAGTCTTCGTCCGCCGTCAGTTCGTGAGCCGCCGGTTGCATGCTTGCAGCGGCAGCGTTCACGCGTCGCCGACGATCTTGGCCGACACGATGACGACGTCGTCGATCGGCACGTCGCCATGCCCGCCCCGGCTCGCGGTGCGCACGCCTTCGATCGCGTCGACGACGTCGCTGCCTGCGATGACCTTGCCGAACACCGCGTAGCCCCAGCCCTGCGCGTTCTCCGCCTTGTGATCGAGAAACGCGTTGTCGGCGGCGTTGATGAAGAACTGCGCGGTCGCCGAGTGCGGGTCCGAGGTGCGTGCCATTGCGAGCGTGTAGTGGCGGTTCTTCAGGCCGTTGTTCGCCTCGTTGGCGATCGGTGCGCGAACGCGCTTTTGCGCCATGCCGGGCTCGAAGCCGCCGCCTTGGATCATGAAGCCCTTGATGACACGGTGGAAGACGGTGCCGTCGTAGTGTCCCTCGCGAACGTAGGCGGCGAAATTGGCGGCGGACTTCGGCGCGTTGGCGTCGTCGAGTTCGACGCGGATCGTGCCCTGGCTGGTTTCGAGGTCGACGAGTGTGCTCATGATTTACTTCTCCACGCTGGCTGATTTGATGACAACCGGTTGCAGTGGCACGTCGCCCGGCCCGGTCGGAACGGCCTTGATCTTGTCGACCACGTCCATCCCCGAGATGACCTTGCCGAAGACGGCGTAGCCGTTGCCGTCGCGCGCCTTCGCGGCATCGAGGAAATCATTGTCCTTGACGTTGATGAAGAACTGCGCCGACGCCGAGTTCGGGTCGTTGGTGCGCGCCATCGCGACGCTGCCGCGCAGGTTGGTCAGGCCATTGCGGCTCTCGAGCGGGATCGGCGCGCGGGTCGGCTTTTGTGCCATGTCGGCCGTCATGCCGCCGCCCTGGATCATGAAGTTGCCGATCACGCGGTGAAAGATCGTGCCGTCGTAGTGGCCCGACTTGACGTACTGCAGGAAGTTGTCGACCGTCTTCGGCGCCTTCGCCGCATCGAGTTCGATCACGATGTCACCCATCGTCGTCGCGAGTTTGACCTTTTGCGCCAGCGCGGGTGCGCTCGAGGCGAGGCACAGCGCGATGGTGGCGAGGGTGGTGCGCGCGGCGCGCGGCGAGAACAGCTTGAAAATCATCGGTTGGGACTCCAGTGGTTCGAAACAAGGGATCGAGAGAAAGCGCGCCATGGCCGGGAGAGGTGCGACCGCGGGCGGCGGACTCCCACGCCGTTCAAGACGGGTTCTTCGCGCCGGCTGCGGACGCAGCGCTCGCCGCGCCTTGCGCGGCGACCGGCTTCAGCGTGAAGAGCGCCTGCAACCGCGCCAGTTTGGGTGCGAGCTCGGCGTTGTCAGGGTCGAGTTGCTGGCCGCGAGCATAAGCCTGGGCGGCGAGCCGGGCGTAGACGTCGCCGAGATTCTCGTACGCCGTCGCGTAGCTCGGGTTGCCGCGGATCGCCGCCTCGAGGGCGACGCGCGCCTTGTCGTAGCGGCCTTGTCCGGCATAGATGACGGCGAGGTTGTTGTAGGGCTCGGCAAGTTCGGGATAGTCGGTCGAAAGCGAAATGAAGATGTCGATCGCCTCGGCCGTACGTCCGCTCTCGGTCAGCACCACGCCCTTCATGAAGCGCAACTGCGGGTCCTTGGGTTTGACGGCGAGCATCTGATCGAGCCTCGCGTTGGCCTCGGTCGTCTGCCCGGCGCTCAGCAGTTGCTTGACCTCGGCCACGTCCTCGGCACGCGCAGACCCCAAAGCCGCGGCGAGCAATATGGCCAGCACGAGCGCGGCGGGCAGACGAAGCGACAGCATCGGGTGTTCGAAGGGGCCGCGAACGGGGCGAATTTGGGGTTGTTGCGGGGCACGCCGCGAGAGGGCGCCGCTATACTGATTCGATTCTAGTTCAGCCCTCCGCTGTGGCGCGATTCATTGGCCCTGCGGCACGAGACTGAGCGGCTGGCCGACACCGTGGCTGGCTTTGGCATTTACCGATTGCCGCCATCTGGTCGCGATGCTTCCAGTTTTCCCTTCATGAGCCTGCGGATCCACAACACCCTGACGCGCAGCGTCGAGCCGTTTTCGCCGATCGAGCCGAACCATGTCCGCATGTATGTCTGCGGCATCACGATCTATGACTTCTGCCACGTCGGGCACGCCCGATTCCTGATCGCATTCGATGCCGTCGCACGCTGGCTGCGTACGCTCGGCTACCGGGTGACTTACGTTCGCAACATCACGGATGTCGACGACAAGATCATCCGCCGCGCTCTCGAGCGCGGCATTCCGATCCGTCAGTTGACGGCCGAGATGACGCAGGCCATGCACGATGACATGGCGGCGCTCGGCATCGAGCCGCCGACGCATGAGCCGCGCGCGACCGAACACGTCGGCGGCATGCTCGATCTGATCGGCCGCCTCGAGCAGCGCGGCCTCGCCTACCGTGCCGCCGACGGCGACGTGAACTTCGCGGTGCGCAAGTTTGCCTCCTACGGCAAACTGTCGGGCAAGTCGCTCGATCAACTGCGCGCCGGAGAGCGCGTGGCGGTCGACGGCGGCAAGCAGGATCCGCTCGATTTCGTGCTCTGGAAGGCGGCGAAGGCGAGCGAACCCGAAGACGCGAAGTGGGACAGCGCCTATGGCCGCGGCCGCCCCGGCTGGCACATCGAGTGCTCGGCGATGTGCAAGGCGCTGCTCGGCGAGCACTTCGACATCCATGGCGGCGGCATGGATCTGATCTTCCCGCACCATGAGAACGAGATCGCGCAGAGCATCGGTGCGGGTGACAGCGGCCTCTTCGCGAACGTCTGGATGCACAACGGGCTGCTCAACCTGGACAACGAGAAGATGTCCAAGTCGCTCGGCAACTTCTTCACGATTCGCGACGTGCTGCGGCGCTACGACGGCGAGACGCTGCGTTTCTTCTTCCTGCGCGCGCACTATCGCAGCGCGCTCGCCTTCTCCGACGCGAACCTCGACGACGCGCGCAACGCGCTGCGCAGGCTCTATACCGCACTCGACGGCGTCGATGCGCCGAGCATCGAACCCGACTGGTCGCAGCCGCAGGCGGCGGCGTTTCGCGCCGCGATGAACGAGGACTTCGGCACGCCGGAGGCGGTTGCGATTTTGTTCGAACTCGCTGGCGAACTCAATCGCACGCGCTCGCCCGCCACCGCCTCGTTGCTCGTGGGCCTCGGCGCGACGCTCGGTCTGCTGACGCAATCACCGCGCGCCTATCTTCAGGGCGGCGCTGCGCTCGACGAAGCACTCATCGAGCAGCGCATCGCGCAGCGCGCCGCAGCGAAACAGGCACGCGACTTCGCGCGGGCCGACGCGATCCGCGACGAACTCGCCGCGCTCGGCGTCGAACTGATGGATTCGGCGCAGGGCACGCGCTGGGTCCGATCGTGAGGCGGGCGATGGCAAACTGCTGCGCGCGCTGGCGAATCCCCGAGTGAGCATGGTACGCACCGCCACCCCCGAGTATTGGGACGATGCCTGCAAGCATCTTGCGCGGCGCGACCGCGTGATGCGCAAGCTCATTTCGCGCTCGGCCGACGGACGCCTCGAGAGCCGCGGCGATGCCTTCACGACACTCGCGCGCTCGGTCGTCGGTCAGCAGATCTCGGTGCGGGCGGCGCAGACGGTCTGGGATCGGCTGACCGCGATCGTCGACGGCGGCGCCTCGACGCTCGTGCCTTCGGCGGTGCTTGCGCTCGACACGCCGACACTTCGCAGCGCCGGGCTCTCGGCCCGCAAGGTCGAGTACCTCACGGATCTGGCGCGCCACTTCGAATCCGGCACGGTGCATGTCGCGCAGTGGCGCAAGATGGACGACGAGGCGATCGTCGACGAGCTCGTCGCGATCCGCGGCATCGGGCGCTGGACGGCGGAAATGTTCCTGATCTTCCACCTGATGCGCCCGAACGTGCTGCCGCTCGACGACATCGGCCTGCTCAAGGGAATCAGCCTGAACTACTTCAGCGGCGAGCCCGTTTCACGCGCTGAAGTGCGCGAAGTGGGCGACGCCTGGGCTCCCTTTCGCTCGGTGGCCACATGGTACATTTGGCGCAGCCTAGACCCCCTGCCGGTGGCCTATTGACGACGCCGACGAGCGTCGTTCAACGGTCGTCGTTGCGCCCAAGCCGGCGTGCATTCCCCGATTCCAGCGGGACTTCAGGAAAAGAGCTCCATGAGCAAGAGGCACTTTCTCGAATTCGAGCAGCCGATCGCCGATCTCGAGACCAAGATCGACGAATTGCGCTATGTGCAGAGCGAATCGGCGGTCGATATCTCCGAAGAGATCGACCGCCTAGGCAAGAAGAGCCTGCAACTCACGAAGGACATTTACTCGAGCCTGTCGCCGTGGCAGGTGACGCTGATCGCGCGCCACGCGCAGCGGCCGTACACGCTCGACTACGTCGGCGAGATCTTCACCGAGTTCCAGGAACTGCATGGCGACCGCCACTTTGCCGACGACCAGTCGATCGTCGGCGGGCTGGCGCGCTTCAACGGCCAGGCCTGCATGGTGATCGGCCACCAGAAGGGGCGCGACACGAAGGAGCGCGGTGCGCGCAACTTCGGCATGTCGCGGCCCGAGGGCTACCGCAAGGCACTGCGCCTGATGAAGCTCGCCGAGAAGTTCGGCCTGCCGGTGTTCACCTTTGTCGATACGCCCGGCGCCTACCCCGGGATCGGCGCCGAAGAACGAAACCAGTCGGAGGCGATCGGGCGCAACATCTTCGAGATGGCGCAGCTCGAAGTGCCGGTCATCGTCACCATCATCGGCGAGGGTGGCTCCGGGGGCGCGCTTGCGATCAGCGTTGGCGACCAAGTTCTGATGCTCCAGTACTCGATCTATTCGGTGATCTCGCCCGAGGGCTGCGCATCGATTCTGTGGAAGACATCGGAGCGTGCCTCGGACGCGGCGGATGCGCTTGGCATCACGGCACACCGCCTGAAGGCGCTCAGCCTCGTGGACAAGATCGTCAACGAACCGGTCGGCGGCGCGCATCGTGATCCGAAGCAGATGGCGGTCTACCTGAAGCGTGCGCTGAACGACGCACTGCGCCAGGTGAACGACCTCGATGTGAAGCAGTTGCTCAAGCGGCGCTACGAGCGCATCGGCGCCTACGGACGCTTCAGCGACACGAAGGAACGCTGAGCTTGACGCCCGCTTGCGTTGCGGTCGCCTACAGCGGCGGACGCGACTCGAGCGCGTTGCTGCACGCCACGCTTGCCGCCGCCGGTGCGCTCGACATCGGCGTGGCGGCGCTGCACGTGCACCATGGCTTGATGGCGGACGCCGATGCGTGGTTGCTCCACTGCGAGCAGCAATGTCGGCGCTGGGCGAAGCGCGGGCGTCGGCTGGTCTTCGATCATCGCCGCCTCGATGGCAATCCCGCCCGCGGCGAGAGCGTCGAGGCCTGGGCGCGCCGCGAACGCTACGCTGCG
>CAZVNC010000154.1:0-6228 GCA_964628305.1 uncultured Ideonella sp. | reverse complement strand
AGTTCGTAGTCGGCGCTCGCGTCCCCGCTTATCGCGCGCTGTATCAGCGTGCGCGAGAGGCGGCTCGAGATCAACTCGGCGAACGCGTAGATGAAATTGCGCAGGTAGACGCCGCGCTTGAATGCGACGCGCGCCACATTCTGGCCGAACAGGTGGCCCACCGGCCGCGTGACGAGGTCGCCGCCGGACGGCTCGTCGCGCATCGCCATCTCGGCCACGATGCCGATGCCGAGTCCGAGGCGCACATAGGTCTTGATGACGTCCGAGTCGATCGCCTCGAGCACGATGTCGGGCGCGAGCTGGCGCAGCGCGAACGCGCGGTCGATGCGGGCGCGGCCGGCAAAGCTCGGGTGGTAGGTTACCAGGGGCTCGCGTGCCAGGTCTTCGAGCGAGATGTGTTCGAGGTTCGTAACCGGATGACCGACGGGCGCGACCACTGCGTGGTTCCACTCGTAGCAGGGCAGGGTGACGAGTTCCGGGTAGGCGCTGAGCGATTCGGTCGCGAGGCCGATATCGACCGCTTCCTCGAGCACCATCTGCGCGACCTGGTCGGGCGTGCCCTGGTGCAGGCTCAGGCTGACCTTCGGGAAGCGCTTGCGCAGCGCGGCGACGGGCTCGGGCAGCACGTAGCGCGCCTGCGTGTGGGTCGTCGCAACCCGCAGCGTGCCCGAGTCCTGCTTCGAGTAGTCGTCGCCGATGCGCTTCAAGTTGCCGACTTCGCGCAGGATCACGTCGATCGCCTTCAGCACCTCGTGACCGGGTTCGGTCACGCGGCGCAGGCGCTTGCCGTGACGCGCGAAGATGTCGACGCCAAGCTCGCCCTCGAGCTCGAGGATCGCTTTGGACACGCCGGGCTGCGAGGTGTGCAGCGCCTTCGCGGTGTCGGTCAGGTTGAGATTGCGCCGGACCGCCTCATGGACGAATCGGAACTGGTGCAGGTTCATGGCATCGGGCGCAGGAGTCGGATCGCGGCGTCGGCCATCGCGGCGACCACCGAGTCGATCTCGCCGATCGTCGGTGCGACGTGCCAGTGCACCGCGGGGTGAAGCGCTGCGACCTGTTCGACGAGCCGCGGCAGGTCCTTGCGCACATGGCCGCCGGCGCCGAGGAACAAGGGCAGCACGTCGACCGACACGCAACCCGCCGCTGCGAGGCGCGCGCCGGCGGTCGGCAGATCGGGCGCGATGAATTCGAGGAAGGCGAGTTCGACGGCCGTTTCCGGGCGTTCGGCACGGATGCGGCGCACGATGTCCTCGAACGGCCGGGCCCAGCGCGGGTCGCGCGCACCGTGGGCGAGAAGGAGCAGTCCTTGTGTCATGCGAAAGCGTGCCTTGTTGTCAACGGTAGCGCACGAGCCAACTGAAGGCGACCAGCGCGAGCAGCAGATAGAGCGCGCTCGGGACGGATGCGACCAGCCACGGCGTCCAGTCGGCGAGCAGCCCGATGTGGCCGGCGACATTGTTGAGCAGCACGAAGCTGATGCCGAGCATGATGCCGCCGAACACCTTCAGGCTCACGCCGCCGGCGCGCGCGTGCATGTAGGCAAAGGGCAGCGCGAGCGACAGCATCACGAGGCAGGCGAAAGGGTAGAGCGCGCGATTCCAGAACTGCAACTCGTGGCGCTGGGATGCCTGTCCGTTCTCCTCCAGATGGCGGATGTAGCGAAACAGATCGATCGTCGACATCGTCGACAGCGGCATCACCGCCGCCGCGACGACGCTTGCGCTGAGCGTGCTCGGCCAGGCGAGGCTGGCCTGCTTTTCTTCGCGTACCTCGGGCAATCCGTTTGCGGCGCGCGCCGTCCAATCGGTGACGGTGGCCTGCTCGAGGCGCCAGGTGCCGTCCTTGCCGACCCGACCGCGGGGCGCCTCGATGCGCGAGACGAGCCCGCCGTCGGCGTCGAACTCGAAGATCCGCACCCCCTCGAGCTCGCCGTTCGCGCTCGCGGTGCTGACATTCACCGAGACGCTGTGGATCGCGCCGGGCATCACCGGCCGGTCCTTGAGCCAGGCGCCGGCGCGGTCGAGCTTGTAGCCGCCGCGAAACGACGCCTTCAGCGCCGCGGCGTGGCGCTCGCTGATCGGCGCGATGTAGTCACCGAGCAGGAAGGTGAAGACGGTGAGCGCGATGCCGAGCCCGGCGAGCGCGGCGAGCGCCCTCGCGGGCCCGAGCCCGCTGGTGCGCATGATCGTGAACTCCGACGATTGGGCGAGGCTCGCGAGCGCGTAGATGGCGCCGATCAGGATCGCGATCGGCGCCAGCTCGTACAGGTGGCCCGGCAACTGCAGCAGGCTGTAGAGCGCGCCATCGAGCGGCGTATAGCCGGCTTCGTTCGCCTTGGCCAGCTCCGAGACGAAGTCGAAGAAGAAGAAGAGCGACAGAAAGCCGATCGCGACGAAGACGATGGCCTTCACGATCTCGGCATACAGCAGGCGCCGGACCGTCCTCATGCGCTGCGCCGCCCGCCGGGCGCGAACAGACGACGCGTCTGCGCGTGTTGGCGCCACCACAACAAGCCGAGCGCGACGGCGCCAATGCCGCCGTGCACGTCGGCCAGCATGCCGATCATGCCGGCCTTGCCGGTCGCGATCCAGGCCTGCGACAGATTGATCAGGTTGAAGTAGACGACGAACAGCAGCAGTCCGAGCACGAGGTTCCAGCTGCCCGGCCGGCGCGGGTTCGTCGCCGCGATCCCGACCGCGAGCAAGACCAGATTCACCGCGCCGATGACGAGTCCGACGCGCCACGCGAACTCGCCCTGATTGGGCAGTGTCGGATCGCGCAGCAGCTTGCGCGTGGAGAGCGCCTTCGGCGGCAGCTTGTCGATGCTGTCGCGGATCTTGTCGCCGACCGCGGCGCGGTAGCTCTCGAAACGCGCGAGCGTCTTCTCGCCGCTGCGCGCGTTGTCCTCGTTGCGCTGGCCGCGTTCGAGCAGCACGAAGCGCTGGTCGGCTTCGAACTCGATGCGTCCTTCGCGTGCCGACGTCACGGACTCGGTATCGCCGTTCTGCATCAACACGAACACGTTGCGCCCGACGCGCACGTCTTCCGAATCGCGCTCGAGGAAGAACACCCGCCTGCCGTCGGCCGAACTCTGGAACTGCCCGGCGGCGACGCGCGACAGGTCGGAGCGCGTTTCGTACTCGTACTTCAGTTCGGCAGCACGCTGATTCACCCACGGCCAGACGAACAGCACGAGCAACAGGGCGACGAGCACCACCGGCCAGCTCACCATGGACACCGGCCGCAGGAAGCGCCACAGACTCACGCCGCTCGCGAACCAGATCACCATCTCGCTGTTGCGATACATGCGCGTCAGGGTGGCGACGACGGCAACGAACAGCGACAGGCTGAGGATGATCGGCATGTAGCCGAGCGCCGCGAAGCCGAGCAGCATCAGCACGTCCTGCGGGCTGACGACGCCACCCGCAGCCTGGCCGAGGGTGCGGATGAGCGTCATGGTGACGACGATCGTGACAATCACGACAAGCGTCGCACCGAAGGCGCGTGCCAACTCTCGCCGAAGGGTCGAATCGAATAACATCAAAGCATCGAGAACATCAACCAATCATTATGGACTTTCGACTGCAGAAATCCGCCGCCAACGCGGTTGCCGAGACGGTCGCCGACGCCCTGATCGTCATCGCGGGCGGCGACGCGCCCAAGGCCTTGGCCGACGCGCGCATCGCGGCACTCGTGAGCGACGCGGTTGCAAGCGGCGACTTCGCCTTCAAGGCCGGACGCACGTTGTACCTGCATCGCGCAGCGGGCGTGACGGCGCCGCGGCTGGTCGTCGCCGCCGCCGCCGGCGAGACGCCGAAAGCGTTCAGGAAGGCGCTCTCCGCGGCGCTTGGCGTGCTTCAGGAGCTTGGCGCGCGCCACGTGGCGGTCGCCGCGTCGTTCAAGCTGGGAACTGCGCACGCCGAAGCGGCGGTGCTCGCGGCGAGCGAGGCGCGCTACGTCTATCGGCACACCAAGCCGAGCGCGCCGAAGGAGAGGGCGCTGGCCAGGCTCACGCTGCTCGCCGCCGACGCCGACGCGAAGGCGGTGCGCAAGGGGCTCGCGCAGGGCGAGGCGGTCGCGGCCGGCGTCACGCTCGCGCGCGAGCTTGCGAACCGGCCCGGCAACCACTGCACGCCGTCCTATCTCGCACAGACCGTGCGTGCGCTCGGCAAGGAGCACGCGTTCGAGGTCGAGGTGCTCGGGCGCAAGGAGGCCGAAAAGCTCGGCATGGGGGCGTTTCTGGCCGTGGCGCAAGGCTCCAGCGAGGCGCCGAAGTTCATCGTCGCGCAGTATCGCGGCGCGGCGAAGGACGCGGCTCCGGTCGTGCTCGTCGGCAAGGGCATCACCTTCGACACCGGCGGCATCTCGATCAAGCCGGCGGCCGAGATGGACGAGATGAAGTTCGACATGGGCGGCGCGGCGAGCGTGATCGGCACGCTGCGCGCGATCGCCGGTTTGAAGCCGAAGCTCAACCTCGTGTGCATCGTTCCGTCCTGCGAGAACCTGCCCAGCGGCACGGCGATCAAGCCGGGCGACGTCGTGACGAGCCTGTCCGGCCAGACGATCGAGATCCTCAACACCGACGCCGAAGGCCGCCTCATCCTGTGCGACGCGCTGAGCTACGCCGAGCGCTTCAAGCCGGCGATGGTGGTCGATGTGGCAACCCTCACCGGTGCCTGCGTGATTGCGCTCGGCCACCACCATTCGGGCCTGTTCACGGCCGACGATGCGATGGCGGCGCAGTTCGTGCAGGCCGCGAGCGACGCCCTCGATCCGTGCTGGCGGATGCCGCTCGACGAGGAGTACGACGAGGCGCTGAAGACCAACTTCGCCGACATGGCCAACGTCGGACCGCGCGCCGGCGGCGCGATCACGGCCGCGATGTTCCTGCGCCGCTTCACCGGCAAGTACCGCTGGGCGCATCTCGACATCGCCGGCACGGCGTGGAAGTCGGGCGCCGCGAAGGGGGCGACCGGGCGTCCGGTCGGCCTGTTGACGCACTTCGTGCTCGCCCAGGCGGCTTGACCCTGCTTCGCCTCGAGGCGCTCGCATGACCGAAGTGATGTTTCACGTGCGCGTCGCCGACCGCGTCGGCTATGCCTGCCGGCTGCTGCGCAAGGCGCATGCACGCGATGCCAAGGTCGTGGTCTGCGCGCCGCCGCAGACGCTCGCCCAACTCGACGCATTGCTGTGGACCAGCGATCCGGCGAGCTTCCTGCCGCACGTTCGCCTCGCGCCGGATGCGGCCAGCCCGGCGGCGGGCGATCCGACGCCGATCTGGCTCGTCGAGCGCGTCGATCAGGCGCCTACGCGAGAGGTGCTCGTCAACCTCGGGGACGAACTCGTCGCCGGCTTCGAGGCGTTCGCGCGCGTGGTCGAGATCGTTGCGCAGGACGACGAGGCGAAGCAAGCCGCGCGGCTGCGCTGGAAGTATTACGCTGATCGCGGCTACGCGCTCCGGCACCACGAGGTGCGCGCGTGAGCAAGCCGGACTTCATCGGCGCACCCGGGGTGCGCGAAGTCAGCCGATGAGCGCTCGCCTCGGACCGTCCCATCGGCATGGCCTGCCGACGCTCACCGAAGTGATCGAACTCGCGCCGCTCGGCGACGCCGGTACCGCGCTGCCGACCCGTGCCGGGAGCGCATTGCGAAGCGAAGGTTTCGCGCCGCGCGCGGCGCTGACGCTCGATGCCGAGCAGATGATCGATCGCGTCCTCGGCGAGTTGCAGCGCGACGCCAACCTGACGCTCGAACTTCGCCTGCGCGAGGCGCTGGCGCCGGTGCTGGCGCGACTTGCCGACGAGCTGGTGCGCGAGTTGCGCGAGAAGCTGCAACTCACCTTGCGCGAAGTCGTCGCCCAGGCCGCAAGCCAGGAACTGGCACGCCGGCGCGCTGGCTGAGGACTGGTGCCGGGCGCGACGGGAGCTTGCAGGCCCCGAGGATTCCCGAACAAGAACCGGGTTGCATTTCAGGTATCGTTACGCGCGCTCGAAAAAGCGTGTGGGGAGTCCGTTCCTGCCGCCACGTCATCCCAACCCGGTTCATTCAACATTCCTCTCGGAGGTAGCGTATGCAAGTCAAGCTCAACGTGATCGTGGGCGCCATCGTCACGATGGCCGCGTTTGCCGTTTCGGCCCAGGAAGCGGTCGTCAAGATCGGCCACGTCGCACCGATGTCGGGCCCGCAGGCCCACCTCGGCAAGGACAACGAGAACGGCGCCCGCAT
>CAZVNC010000153.1:0-6238 GCA_964628305.1 uncultured Ideonella sp. | reverse complement strand
CCAGGCTCGCCAACGGCGTGCTGACGCTGACACTGCCCAAGCGCGCCGCGAACCGCGCGGCGACCGTCACGGTGCAGTGACGCGCGGCGCCGGCTCGTCGCTCGGCGCCGCAAGCGGCCAGCGGGGCCGCACGTCGAAGGCGTAGTCGGTGCGCAGGTCGGCGATGCCGCGCTGCAGCCGCATCGCGGCGGCGAGCGCGATCATCGCGCCGTTGTCGGTGCACAGATCGAACTCGGGGTAGTGAACGCGCGCGCCGCGCGCGGCGCAGCGCGCGTTCAACTGTTCGCGCAGCCGTGCGTTGGCACCGACCCCGCCGGCGACGACGAGGCGGTCGAGCCCGGTCGATTCGAGCGCGGCTATCGACTTGTGGACCAGCACGTCGACGATCGCCTGCTGTGTCGCCGCGGCGAGGTCCGCCTTGACCTGTTCGCCGGGGTCGTCGCCGCACTTGCGCAACTGGGTCATGACGGCCGTCTTCAGCCCCGCAAACGAGAAGTCGAGATTCGCGCTGTGCAGCAGCGGCCGCGGCAGCTTGAAGGCATCGGCGCGCCCGCTGTCGGCGAGCTTCGCGAGCAGCGGCCCGCCGGGGTAGGCCAGGCCCATCATCTTGGCCGCCTTGTCGAACGCCTCGCCGGCCGCATCGTCGATCGTCTCGCCGAGCAGTTCGTAGCGGCCGACGTCGTCCACCCGCATCAGCTGCGTGTGGCCGCCCGACACGAGCAGCGCGACGAACGCGAATGCCGGCGGATCGCTCGACAGGAATGGCGACAGCAGATGCCCCTCGAGGTGGTGGATGCCGAGCACCGGCTTCTCCAGCGCCGCGCCGAGCGCACACGCGAAGCCGGCGCCGACGAGCAGTGCACCGGCCAGTCCCGGCCCGCGCGTGTAGGCAACGACGTCGATCGCATCCAACGCAAGGCCGGCCTCGGCGAGCACCGCGCGCGAGAGCGGCAGCACGCGGCGGATGTGGTCGCGCGACGCGAGTTCCGGTACGACCCCGCCGTAGGCCCGGTGCAGATCGAACTGGCTGTGCAGCGCCTGCGCGCGCAGCACCGGCACCGCGTCGCCGCGCACCTCGACGAGCGCGACGCCGGTCTCGTCGCACGAGGTCTCGATGCCGAGCACGATCATGACTTTCCGGCCCCCATGTCGAGCGCGTTGGCGGCGCGAGAGGCACGCCGCCGCCACCAGCGCCACAGCAGCAACGGCACGCCGACGACGGTCAGCAGCGCCCAGGCGAGCGTCGCCCAATCGGCCGGCGTCCAGCGCGGCGCCAGCAGATCGGGATCGCGCAACGCATCCGGGAACGGCCGCGGAGGCACCGGAACGATCTGCATCAGCGCCGGGTCGTTCGGCACCAGGGTGCGGTATTCCCAGACCGAGACCGCCGGCGCATCGCCCCAGGCGCGGCTCGACGGAAACTGCGGGATGCGCAGATGCGCGAGTGCCGAGACGTCCTGCGCGAGCATGGAAGCAAGCTTGCCCTCGGGCGGCTTCGCGCCGGTGACGAGTTCGAGCAGGCTGGCGTAGGCCGCTTCGAGCGCGGCGGCCGGAAGCAGGCGCGTCTGGTCGGTTCGCAGGTAGTCGAAGGCGAGCTTGGCTTTGCCGATCGAGCGATCCTTGATGGCGACGAACGGAAACCCGAGCCAGGCCAGGACGCGGCTGCTCGGCCCGCGTGCCGGCACTTCCCAGCCGAGCGCGCGCAGCGTGTCGACGCTGATCGACGCACAGTTCTGGTTCGGGTGGTAGTAGACGAGCTGGTGGCGATAAAACTGCTGGTAGACGCGGTTCAGCGCCGACTGCACGAGCACCGCGGCGCGCTCGTCGTCGAGCACCGCGACGAGCATCGTCGTCGGCCGGTACCAGGCCTGGCCGGAATTCAGATCGGCGAGATAGTTGTCGAGCGGCACGGGCGCGGCGATGATGCCCTTCTCGCTTTCGACATCGAGCGAGTAGAAGTTGTTGACAAGCCAGTCGCCGATGCTGCCATCGGCCTGGACGCGGCCGGTGACGATCGCGAAATGGCCGCCGTGCGCTTCGTCGTCGTCGCCCTGCGCGCCGTTCACCATCAGCCCGAGCACCGACTTGCCGGCCCACGCGTCAATCGACCCCGCGCGCCGCCAGATCGTCGCCGCCACATACGGGCTGCGGGCGCCGCCCTGCGGCATCTCGCGCATCAGGGTGCGCATCGCCGCTGCCGGATCGCCGGCGGGCATCGCGCGCTCCGGCGGCGCGTCCGGGCCGAAGCTGAAGTCCTGCGGCCAGATGGTTCGCACGACGAAGCCTTGCGGCGTGAGCGTGCCGCGCAGCGTCAGTTCGTGGGACGCGAAGTACTCGGCCGATGACGCATCGGCGTAGGAGCGGTTCAGCTCGAGTCGCTCGACGTACCGAAAGGGCAGCGCGCCATCGGCCGTCAGCAACTGCTGGCCGCCGGACGCGAGACGCGCATGGCGCACCACCTGCGGTGCGGCGACCCAGACCAGCGGCGGGTAGTCGATCGGTGCGTCGGCGCGCCGCGCGGCGGCCCAATGCGAGACATCGTCGAAGGCGTGCACGCCAGGCTCGAAACCCGACCACGGCAGGCCGGCGCGCGGCACGGCGACCGTTTCGTCGCGGAAGTACCAAGCCGCCTGGCGCGACGGCGGCGCCGCGCCCTGGCCATGGATGTCGAGCGTGAACGCCTGCGCGTCGTACAGGCCGAGCGCCCCGCCGGCATTCGCGCTAACGATCGAGGCCGTGCCGCCCGCGGGCTGCGCAGAGGCCGGGGCCGAAGCCAGCATTGCGGTGGCGATCATCGTTCCCGTCATTCGAGTCCAGCGCGACATGTCGGACGAATGATCGCAGGGCGCGCCGCGATTCATCGCAGCGCCCGTTCGATCGCACACCGCTGCACCGGCGGCGCCGTCGGTGCCGATTCGATCAGGGCCGGCTCGGTTCAGCCTTCTAGACGCGGAACGACTCGCCGCAACCGCAACGGTCCTTCTCCTGCGGATTGTTGAACTTGAAGGTCTCGTTCAGGCCATCGCGGACGAAGTCGAGTTCGGTGCCGTCCAGAAAGGGCAGGCTCTTCGGGTCGACGAACAGTTTCACGCCGTGCCCTTCGAAGACGACGTCGTCGGCCGCCTGTTGGTCGGCGTACTCGAGCTTGTAGGCCATGCCCGAGCATCCGGCGTTCCTGACGCCCAGGCGCACGCCGGCGCCTTGGCCGCGTTTGGCGATGAAGCGCGACACATGGCGTGCCGCGGCTTGGGTGAGAGTGACTGACATGGCTTGCCGAACCTCCTTCGATTCGAATTCAATGGCTTGCGGCGATTGTCCGACTTGTCGATATTTTCTGCCCGACGCGGCCTCGGATCCCGCTCGATGACCCCTGTTACCCTTCAGTGGACGACCCCCGGTGTCGGGATCGAACGACGATCGTCATCTCGCAAACCGCTACGTCCCGGCGCTTGCCCTCGCAACCTGGCGACATGTTCGGCGATCGTCGCGATCGCGATGTCGACCTCCCGCGCCGTCGTGAAGCGCCCGAGCGTGATGCGCAGCGACGTATTCGCGAGCGCGTCGGCACGGCCCAGCGCACGCAGGACGTGGCTCGGCTCGCGGCGCGTCGAGTTGCACGCCGAACCGGACGACAGCGCAAGGCCCTCGAGGCCGCGAAGCAATGCCTCGCCGTCGACGCCGGCAAACGAGACGTTCACGTTGTGCGGCACGCGTTGCGCCAGATCGCCGTTCACGAAGCTCTGCTCGATCGCCTGCAAACCGCGCAACAGCCGCTGCTGCAGGCCGCGGATGCGGTCGTTCTCGGCGACCATCTCCTCGCCCGCGATCCGCATGGCCTCGCCCATGCCGACGATCTGGTGCGTCGCGAGCGTGCCCGAACGCAAGCCGCGCTCGTGACCGCCGCCGTGCATCTGCGCTTCGATGCGCAGCCGCGGCTTGCGCCGCACGTAGAGGGCGCCGATCCCCTTCGGTCCGTACGTCTTGTGCGCCGTCAGGCTCATCAGATCGACCGCCAGCGTCCGCAGATCGATCGCGATCTTGCCCGTCGCCTGCGCCGCATCGACGTGAAAGACGACGCCGCGCTCGCGGCAGATCGCGCCAATCGCCGCGATGTCCTGAATCACGCCGATCTAGTTGTTGACGGCCATCACCGAGGCGAGGATGGTGTCGCTGCGCAGCGCGGCACGAAACGCGTCGGGGTCGAGCAAGCCGTCCTCCCGCACGTCGAGAGTCGTCACTTCGAAGCCCTCGCGCACGAGCTCGCGCAGCGTGTCGAGCACCGCGTTGTGCTCGGTCTTGACGCTGACGAGGTGCCTGCCGCGCGCTGCGTTGGCATGCGCCGCGCCCTTCAGCGCGAGGTTGTTCGACTCGGTCGCCCCCGAGGTCCAGACGATCTCGGCCGGGTCGGCGCCGATCAGCGCGGCCACCTGCGCGCGGCTGTGCTCGACGATCCGTTCGGCTTCCCAGCCCCAGGCGTGGCTGCGCGACGCCGGGTTGCCGAAATGCTCGCCCAGCCACGGCAGCATCGCATCGACGACACGCGGATCAACCGGTGTCGTCGCAGCGTAGTCCAGGTAGATCGGGCGCTGAGAAGTCACTTCCGCCTCGCTCCGGACCAAGCCCTTGCCGGGCCGACGGGGGCCGGCGCGAATCGGCTACTTCGCCATCGCGCTGCCGAGCGCAAAGACCGAGTTCGGCGCCGTGATCTTGATCGGCTTGACGACCGGCTGCGACGAGATCGCGCGCTTGATCGGCTGCTCCTGCACCGATACGCCCTTCGCAAGCTGTTCATCGACGAGCTTGCGCAGCGAGATCGAGTCGAGGTATTCGATCATCTTCGTGTTCAGGCTCGTCCACAGGTCGTGCGTCATGCAGCGTCCGGTGTCCTCGCCCATGCAGTTCTCGCGCCCGTGGCAGCTGGTCGCGTCCATCGGCTCGTCGACCGCGACGATGATGTCGGCGACGGTGATGTCGGCCGCCTTGCGCGCGAGCGAATAGCCGCCGCCCGGGCCGCGCGTGCTCGCCACGAGTTCGTGGCGGCGCAGCTTGCCGAACAACTGCTCGAGATAGGACAGCGAGATCTGCTGGCGCGCGCTGATCGCCGCCAGGGCCACCGGGCCGGTGTTCTCGCGCAAGGCCAGATCGATCATTGCGGTGACGGCGAAACGCCCTTTGGTGGTCAAACGCATGGAACTCTCCTTGTTCACGCCGACATCCCGACGCAGAGTGCGGCGAAGCGCCGCAGGTGGGGAAACGCCGAGTCCAAAGTAGTGGCATTTACCCGACTGATTTTCTCAATTATAGCTTATCCCGACTTTTTTTCTCAAGTTTTTCCGACAGATGCCGCCCGCTTGATGCGCCAGCGCGTTCAAGTAGACCCGGCTGGACCCGAAGCGTTCGCAATCTCGGTTGCGCCGCCGCGAAAGCGCGACCCGCGCCGCTAAAGTGCGGCTTGCCGATTCCGACCCACCCCATGCTGCCCGCCGTCATCACCCGCACCGCAGAACGTGAGTGGAAGCTCGCCGGAAGCTGGACCGTGCGCGGACTCGGCGACCTGGCGCAAACGCTCGACGCCGAGCCTTGCGAGACCGGGGAAGTCGTGCTCGAAGGCAGCGCGCTGGAGGCGATCGACACCGCGGGGGTCTGGGTGCTGCAACACTGGCTGAACCGCAACGCGGCCCAAGCCGCACGGCGCGGATGGCCCGAGAAGCTCGACAAGCTGCTGTCGCTCGTCGCCGCACACCCCCAAGCCGAGGTGCTGCAGCCGGCGCGGCCCTCGCCGCTGGAACGCACCGGGCGCCGCGCCGCCGCGGCGTGGGAGCAGACGCTCGGCATGTTGCAGTTTCTTGGCCAGATCGCGCTCGTTGCACTGCGCCTCGTTGCGCATCCGGGGCGCTTTCGATGGCGCACGATGCTGCGCAACGTGCAGATTGGCGGCTTCGATGCGCTGCCGATCATCGGCCTCACCTCGTTCCTGCTCGGCATCGTCGTCGCTTACCAGGGCGCCGATCAGCTCCGGCACTATGGCGCGAACATCTTCGTCGTCGAACTGGTCGGCTACTCGATGTTGCGCGAGTTCGCGCCGCTCATCTCCGCGATCATCATTGCCGGCCGTTCGGGCTCGGCGTACGCGGCGCAGATCGGCACCATGCTCGTCACCGAGGAGGTCGATGCGATGCGCACGCTCGGCATCGACCCAATCGAGCTGCTCGTGCTGCCGAAGATCGCCGCGCTGGCG
>CAZVNC010000152.1:0-6248 GCA_964628305.1 uncultured Ideonella sp. | reverse complement strand
CGGCGCCGCGCCGATGAGCAGCGAGACGATGATGCCGGCCAGCAGCAGCAGCGTCAGCCAGGCCGCGCCGTGGGTGAGGAGCGAGAACAGCGGGTCGGCCCACGGGGTCACTCGACGGCGCCCGGGAGGACGCCCCCGCGGAGACGTTCGCTCCATGGCTGCCTTGGGGTCGTAGGGAGTGGCTGGAAGTGTAGCGGCCACGAAGTCTCCTGATGGCAGGGCTGATCTCGGACCGACGCCAGTCGCGGCACGCGCCGCCAGCCGGCGTCAGCTCACTTGAACGCGATCGCCTTGCCGCCCGTGTCCTTGATCTGTTCGCTCCACTGCTTGCGCACGAGGGCCTTCACGGAATCGGGCAGCGGCACGTAGTCCAGGTCGTCGGCCATCTTGTCGCCGTTCTTGTAGGCCCAGTCGAAGAACTTCAGCGAGTTGCTGGCATTGGCCGCCTTGTCCTGCGACTTGTACATCAGGATGTAAGTCGGGTTGGTCAGCGGCCATGCGTCCTTGCCCGGCTGGTCCGTCGTGACCTGGTTGAAGGTCTTGTTCCAATCCGCGCCCGCGGCCGCGGCCTTGAACGCCGTGTCGCTGGGCTCGACGAAGACGCCGTCACGGTTCTTCATCTGCGTGTAGGTCATCTTGTTCTGCTTGACATAGGCGTACTCGACATAGCCGATCGAGTTCGGCAGGCGCTGCACGAACGCAGCCACCCCTTCGTTGCCCTTGCCGCCTGCCCCGGTAGGCCAGTTCACGGCGGTACCCTCGCCGACCTTGGTCTTCCACTCAGGGTTCACCTTCGACAGGTAGTTGGTGAAGATGAAGGTCGTCCCCGAACCGTCGGCACGACGCACCGGCGCGATGGCCGCATCCGGCAACGGAACACCGGGGTTCAGTGCCGTGAGCGCCGGATCATTCCACTTGGTGATCTTGCCCAGATAGATGTCACCCAGTACCTGCCCGGTCAGCTTGATCTGCCCCGGGGCGATGCCGGCGATGTTGACCACGGGCACCACGCCACCGATGACGGTGGGGACCTGGAGCAGCCCGTCCTTGGCCAGATCTTCATCGGACAGCGGCATGTCCGAGGCGCCAAAGTCCACGGTTTTGGTCTTGATTTGCTTGATGCCAGCGCCCGAGCCCACCGATTGGTAGTTGATGCGCGCACCGGTCGCCTTGTTGTAGGCATCCGCCCACTTGGCGTAGATCGGCGCCGGAAACGTGGCACCAGCGCCGGTCACGTCCTGGGCCAGCGCTGCGCCGGACAACAACATGGCGGCCGCACCGGCCGCGGCACCGCGAAGGAATCGATTCAGCATGGGTTTGCCTGTAGTGAAGTGTTCGATGCGCTCACTGTAGGCGGCGCGCATGACGGCTTTGTGACAGTCGCGCGACCGCGTCGGACGGTCACGCGAGCGTCATCGAACCGTCACATCCGGCGCTGGCCTGATCGGCATCCCGGCTGTCAACGGAGAATGGTGCGGCGTCGCCCGCGGCGAAGACGCCTTCCATCCCCTTCACCTTCAGGCGAAACCGCCGCCCAGGATCAGGATGCGCTTCATCGCGCCGGGTCGGACGGGCGCGGCTGCAACGGCGGCGGCAGCGCGTCGCCGGCCTGACGGCGCCGGAACAGCGCGGCGCGCGCGAGGACCACGGTCGTCACCGGCGCGGTGATCGACAGCACGATGATGATCAGCCACACATGCAGCGCCAGGCCGCCGCCGCCGCGGCTGCTGAAGTGGACGATCGAGGCCAGCGTGACGATCCACGCCGCCAGCGTCGAGGCCAGCGCCGGCGCGTGCATGCGCGAGAAGAAGTCGGGCAGCCGGCACAGCCCAAGGGCGGCGATCAGCACCACGACCGCGCTGGCGAGCAGCAGCAGCGCGACCACGATCTCGGACAGCGGCGCAAGCGTCAGGCCCGCATTCATTCGATCGCCTCGCCGCGCAGCAGGAACTTGGCCAGCGCCACCGAACTGACGAAGCCGAACAGCACCATCAGCAGCGCGGCTTCGAAGTACATCTCGCTGTCGGCGCGGATCGCCAGCACCAGCATCACCAGCATGCCGACCACGTAGAGGAAATCCAGCGCCAGCACGCGGTCCTGCGCGCTCGGGCCGTTGGCCAGGCGCAGCAGCCCGATCAACATCGCGATCGAGTAGAGCGTCAATGTCACGCCGATCGCAGCGGAAAGCAATGAACTCATTCGAAGACCTCCATCAATGGATGCACGTAGTCGGCCGTGAAATGGGCAATGAAGGCAGCCTCGTCATCGAGATCGAAGACGTGCAGCAGCAGCGCGCTGTTGTCGGGCGCGAGCTCGCTCCAGACGGTGCCGGGGATCACCGTCGTGATCATCGCCAACGCGGCCAGCGCGTGCGGGTCGCGAAGTTCGAGCGGCAGCACGACGAACGCGCCGCGCGGCGGATGGCGGCGCGCGCGCAGCACCCCGACCCCCACCTGCAGCGCGGACTTCAGCACGTGCAGCCCGACGCGCAGGATCAGCCGCACCAGCACATCCAGCCGGCGCAGCGGCCCGGGCGTGGGGCGCAGTGGGCGCGTCAGCAGCGGCAGCGCCACCGCCAGCCCCAGGCCGAGCAGCACCTGGCCGATACCGAAGCTGCGCGTCAGCAGCAGCCAGCCGGCGAACAGGCCGAGCGACAGCCAGGGCGAAGGCAGCCAGCGCTTCATGAGGCAGGCAGCGCGGGTTGCGGCAGCGGCCGCGTTCGCATCACCGCATCGATGTAGTGCGCCGGCTCGCTCAAGCCCTGCGCCGCGGCGTCGGTGTAGCGCAGCAGCGCCTCGCCCTGCACGGCCAGGCCGACCAGCAGTAGAAGCAACGCCGCGATCGGCAGCGACTCGGCCACCCGCAGGCGCGGCGCGGGACGCTCGTCGGCGGTCCAGAAGTGGCGGATGCCGACCCGCATCAACGCCATCGCCGCCAGCAGCCCGGAGCCGATCAAGAGCGCGAACAGCGTCCAGGCCGCTCGCGTGCCGATCTCCAGCAGCGGCCCGAGCATCGCAAGCTTGGCAACGAATCCTGACAACGGCGGCAGCCCGGCGATCACGAGTGTGCAGAGGGCGAAGGACACGCCCAGGAAAGCCAGCGCCGCCGGGATCGCGCGGCCGATCAGCGCTTCCTCCTCGTCGTCGAGGTTGATGTTCTGCGGCGGCTCGTTGTCGAGGAAGGCCGGCAGCGCATAGTTGCCGTCGTCGATCTGCTGCGGCCCGACTTCCACCTCGCGGCTGCGCTCGAGCAGTTCGACGAGCAGAAACAGCGCACCGCCCGCCAGCGTGGACGTGACCAGATAAAACAGCGCGCCCGCCGCCAGCGCCGGCACGCCGAAGCCGATCGCCGCGATCAGCGTGCCGGACGAGGCGATCACGCTGTAGCCGGCCAGCCGCGCCAGATGTTGCGAGGCGAACATCCCGACCGCGCCGAACGCCAGCGTCGCCAAGCCGCCCCAGACCAGCACGCTGCCACCGAAGACCGGCGCGAGGCCGTCGCCGCTGCCCGGAAAGCACAGCGTCCACAGCCGCAGCACGGCGTAGACACCGACCTTGGTGAGGATCGCGAACACCGCTGCCGCCGGCGCGCTGGCCGCGGCATAGGCCGGCGGCAGCCAGAAGTTCAGCGGCCACAGCGCCGCCTTGGCGAGGAAGGCCACCGCCAGGATCGCGGCGCCGGCATGCAGCAGCCCGCGGTCGCTTTCTGGCACCAGCGGGAGCTTGTGCGCGATGTCGGCCAAGTTGAGCGTGCCGGTCACGCCATAGAGCACCGCCACGCCGACCAGGAACAGGAGCGACGCGACGAGGTTGATCGCGATGTAGTGCAGCCCGGCGCGCACCCTCATCGCGCCGCCGCCGTGCAGCAGCAGCCCGTAGCTGGCCGCCAGCAGCACCTCGAAGAACACGAACAGGTTGAACAGATCGGCGGTGAGGAAGGCGCCGTACAGGCCCATCAACTGCAACTGGAACAGACTATGGAAGTACACCCCGGCGTGCTGCCATCGCGCCAGCGCATACAGCAGCGCGGCCAGCCCGACACTGCCGGCCAGCACGCACATCAGCGCCGACAGCCGGTCGGCGACGAGCACGATGCCCTGCGGCACCGGCCAGTTGCCTGGCAGGTAGACGGCATACGCCTGCGGCACGGATTGCGCATCGACGCGCAGCAGCAGCGCGATCGCAAGCAGCAGGCCGAGCGCGGTCGAGGCAATGTTGATCGGCGCCTTCAGCGCGCGCCGCTTTTCGCTCAGCAGCAGCATCGACGCCGCGGTTGCCAGCGGCAGCAGCACCGGCGCGAACACGAGGTGCGGCGAATCGAGCACGGCGATCACGGCGCTTCCTCGCTGCCGTCGACGTGGTCGCCGCCGGACAGTCCGCGCAGCGCCAGCAGCACGACCAGGAACAGCGCGGTCGTGGCAAAGCCGATGACGATGGCCGTCAGCACCAGCGACTGCGGCAGCGGATCGCTGTAGTTCGCCAGGTTCGCGGCGAGGTCGGGTTTGACGATCGGCTCCTTGTCCACCGCCAGGCTGCCGACACTGAAGATGAAGAGGTTCACCGCATAGCCGAGCAGCGCGAGCCCGATCAGCACCTGGAAGGTCCGCGGCCGCAGCAGCAGCCAGACGCCGGCGCCAGCCAGCACGCCCACCGCGAGCGAGATGATGAGTTCCATCAGCGCGCGCCCTCGTCCTCGGCCGCCGCCTGCTGGCGCCTGGCGCGCAGCGACTGGTGGGCGATCGCGGTCAGCAGCAGCAGCGTCGAGCCGACCACCACCGCGAACACGCCCAGATCGAAGATCGCGGCACTCGGCAGGTGCACCTCGCCGACCAGCGGCCAGTTGACGTGCGCGGTGTGCGTGGTCAGGAACGGGTAGCCGACGGCGAGCGAACCCAGTCCGGTCAACAGCGCCAGCAACAGCCCGATGCCGATCCAGCGCGGTGGACGCAGGTTCAGCCGGGCCTCGACCCAGCGCGTGCCGCCGACCATGTACTGCGCGATGAAGGCGATCGCCACCACCAGGCCGGCGACGAAGCCGCCGCCGGGCTCGTTGTGGCCGCGCATGAACAGATGGAAGGCGAACAGTCCCGCCACCGGCAGCAGCAGGCGCACCAGCACCGCCGGCACCTCCAGATAGCGCTGGCCGTCGGCGTCCTCGGCCTCGCCCAGCAGATCGGCGCCGCGCTCGATGCGCTGCTGCGGCGGCTTGTCGATCACCTCGAGCGGCGGGCGAAAACGCCGCAGCAGCGCATAGACCGTGAGGCCGACAATGCCCAGGACCGTGATCTCGCCCAGCGTGTCGAACGCTCGGAAGTCCACCAGCATCACGTTGACGACGTTGCTGCCGCCCCCTGCAGGCAGGGCCTGTTCGATGAAGTAGGGCGAGATCGAGAGCGGTGCGTGCCGCGTCAGCAGCGCATAGGACAGCGCCGACAGACCGGCGCCGATCAGCAGCGCGAGGCCGAAATCGCGCCGGCGCCGCCACCAGGAACGACGGGCGACCCGCGCGCTGACCTCGGGCGCGCGCTTGGGCATCCAGCGCAGACCGAGCAGGAACAGCACCATCGTCACCACTTCCACTGCCAGTTGCGTCAGCGCCAGATCGGGCGCGGAGAACCAGGCGAAGCTGATGCACAACACCAGGCCGACCACGCCGAGCAGCGTCAACGCAGCCAGGCGGTGGAACTTGGCCTGCCAGGCGGCGCCGATCGCCGCCGTGCCGCCGATGACCCACAGCAGCGCGAAGCCCGGCGCCGCCGGCACGCGGGCGCGGTCGCCCCAGGTCAGCGGCACGATCAGCGCCGAGGCGAGGCCGGTGAGGCCGGCGATCACCACCATCAACAGCAGTTGAGGCTGCAGACGCCGCGTGCTCGTGCGGCGCAGCATCCAGCGCGCCAGCCCGGACCCGAAGGCCAGCGCGCGATGAAACAGGCGCTGCCCGTCGAGCCCGGCCAGCAGCGGCGTGCGGCCGACGCGCTTGCGCAGCCGGGCCCCGAAGAGCGCATAGGCCAGCAGCCCGAGCGCGGTGGCCGTCAGGCTCATCAGCAGCGGCCGGTTGAAGCCGTGCCAGACCGCGAGGCTGTAGGCGGGCAGCACGCCGCCGACCACCGGCTGCGCCGCGCTGGCCAGCAGCCAGCCGATCGACCAGGCCGGCACCGTGCCCACCACAACGCAGATCAGCACCAGCAGCTCGACCGGCACGCGCATCCAGCGCACCGGCTCGTGCGGCTCGCGCGGCAGGTCGCCCGA
>CAZVNC010000151.1:3060-6256 GCA_964628305.1 uncultured Ideonella sp. | reverse complement strand
CGATCAGGGTGTCGCCGGGCTTGATCTCGCCGCGCTCCTCGGCGCGCCGGATCATGCTGATCGCCGGCCGGTCCTTCACCGAGCCGGCCGGGTTGTTGCCCTCGAGCTTGCCGAGGATGACGTTGCCGCGCTTCTCGTTGTCGGCACCCGGGATGCGCACCAGCCTGACGAGCGGCGTCGCACCGATCACGTCTTCGATCGTCTTGTATTGCATCCTTCTTCCTCCTCGGTGGTCATTGTCTCAGGCTCGCCGGCGCGCCACGGGTCGCATGCCATAATTCCGCGCTCGCATTGCACATCGAGCCTCGGTGGCGGAATTGGTAGACGCGCGGGACTCAAAATCCCGTTCCGAGAGGAGTGTCGGTTCGATTCCGACCCGAGGCACCACGGATTCCCCGCCCCTGCTTCGCGCACCGCTCGACGCGCGGCAATGCAGGACGCAGGACGATGCGGCGGCGCTGCTCGCGCACCCGGTGGCACGCTCGCGACGGCGATCGAGGCCTTCGTGCCGAGACCTGCCGCCGAGGCCCCGACCGCACCAAACTGCACTCGCCAATCAGGAAGCCACGCATGCCCCCGATGCCCCCCGTGACGCAAGCGCTGCTGCTGATCAACGTCGCCGTCTTCTGCATCGACTACTTCATGGGTCCGCTGTTCGGCCGCTTGTTCGCGCTGTGGCCGATCGGCGGCGGCTTCCTGCCGTGGCAGGTCGTCACGTATGCCTTCATGCATGGCAGCCTGATGCACATCTTCTTCAACATGTTCGGCCTGTGGATGTTCGGCTCCGAACTCGAACGCGTCTGGGGCGGCAAGCGCTACCTGCAGTTCTATTTCGCGAGCCTGCTGGCCGCCGCCGCGATGCAACTGCTCGTGACGATGCTCCTCGGCTCCCCCTACCCGACGGTCGGCGCGTCGGGCGCGCTGTTCGGATTGCTGCTCGCCTTCGGCATGATGTTTCCGAACCGCAGGATCATGCTGATCTTCCCGCCGATTCCGATGAAGGCCAAGACGTTCGTGATCGTCTTCGGCGGGCTCGAACTGTTCTTCGGCGTGACCGGCACTCAGCAGGGCGTGGCCCATTTCGCGCACCTCGGCGGCATGCTGGGCGGCTATCTGATGATCCGCTACTGGCGCGGCCAGCCGCCGTTCGGACGGCGTTAGCTTCTACCAAGCCCCTCGCGCACCGTCGGGTAGCGCAGCCTGAGGCGCAGTTCGCGCTTCATGCGCCGGTTGTCGAGACGCCGAGACTCGCTCAGGAACGACAACTGCAGCGGCGAAAGTTCGCGCTGCGCCTGCTCACGCGAGATGCGGCGCGGGCGCGGCAGGCTGGACAGGTCGGCGACGAGGTCAAAGTAGTCGCCCATCCTCATCTCGCTGTCGTCGCAGACGTGCACCGCGCGTTGCGGCAGCGCCCGGTGCAGCGCGGCGACGCAGGCGCGTGCCAGATCGTCGGCGTGGACGTGGTTGGTGTAGACATCGTCGGCGGCCGCGAGCACCGGCGTGCCGCGCGCTAGGCGCTCGCGCGGATGGCCGCCGCGGCGGTCGGCGGCGTAGATGCCCGGAACGCGCAGCAGCGCGATGCGCGCGCCGGATGCGCGCCCGAACCAGCGCAGCCGCTGCTCGGCGTCGGCGCGGCGCCGCGCGCGATCGGTTGCCGGGCGCAGCGCGCGCGTCTCGTCGAAGCGCGCGCCGCGTGCGTCGCCGTAGACACCGCTCGTGCTGACATAGACGAGGCAGCGCACGCGGCCGTGGCGGGCGAGCGCCTGCAGCAGATGCCTGGTGCGCGTGTCGGCGGCGCCCTGCGGGGCGGGCGGCGCCAGGTGCAGCACCGCGTCCGCCAGCCCGGCGAGGCGCGCCAGCGTTGCGGGACTATCCAGGTCGCCGATCAGCGGCACGACGCCCTGCGCGCGCAGCTCGGCGGCACGCGCCGCGCTCGTCGCCAGCGCGCGCAGCAGGTAGCGCCCGCGCAGCAGACGCGCGACGCGCATCCCGATATCGCCGCAGCCGACGATCAGCAGGCGCGGCCGGCGCAATCGGCCCACGGGCGCAGGGCTCATCGACGAAGCGTTGGCAGGCAGCAGGCAAAATCGCGCATCCCTCCAAGCTTAAGGCCGACGCGTCCCATTCCATGAGCTTCACCGTGACCCTGCGGCCAAGCGGCATCACCTTCCAGGTCGAGCCCGATGAAACGGTGCTCGCCGCCGCGATCCGCCAGGGCGTCGGCCTGCCCTACGGCTGCCGCGACGGCGCCTGCGGTTCGTGCAAGTCGCGCCTGCTCGACGGCCAGGTGCTTCTCGGCGAGCATCAGCACAAGGCGCTGAGCATCGAGGAAGAGGCCGCCGGCTACACGCTGACGTGCAAGGCGAAAGCGCTCGGCGATCTCGTGATCGAGGCCCGCACCGTGATCGGCGCGGGCGACTATCCGCCACGCAAGATGCCGTGCCGGGTGACGAGCATCTCTAAGGCGGCCGACGACGTCGCGATCGTCAGGCTGCAATTGCCGGCCAACGAGGCGTTTCGCTACCGCGCCGGGCAGTACATCGAGTTCATCCTCGAGGGCGGCGTGCGGCGCAGCTATTCGATGGCCAACGCGCCGCACACGCAGAGCGCTGCGCCGGGCGCCGAACTGCATATCCGCCACATGCCGGGCGGACGCTTCACCGACCATGTGTTCAGCAAGATGGCGGCGCGCGACATCCTGCGCATCGAAGGGCCCTTCGGCAGCTTCTTCCTGCGCGAGGACTCGGCGAAGCCGATCGTGCTGCTTGCCTCGGGCACGGGCTTCGCGCCGATCAAGGCGATCATCGAGCAGTTGCGCTTCATCGGCAATGAACGCAGCGCCGTCTTGTACTGGGGCTGCCGCCGGCGCGCCGATCTCTACCTGCACGAGTGGGCACTCGAGGCGGCGGCGGAGCTGCCCTGGCTGAGCTACGTGCCGGTGCTCTCCGAAGCCCGGGCCGAAGACGGCTGGACGGGGCGCACCGGCTTCGTCCACGCGGCGGTGATGGCCGATCTGCCCGACCTGTCGGCGCATCAGGTCTACGCCTGCGGCACGCCGGCGATGGTTGCCGCCGCCGAGCGCGATTTCATCTCCTGCTGCAACCTGCCGGCCGAGGAGTTCTACGCCGACGCCTTCACGTCGGAGTTGGACAAACACGACGCGTAGCGGCGCGTTTGCGTCGCAGGCTGACTTCGC